>JAKLEK010000114.1 GCA_022703115.1 Elusimicrobiota bacterium | reverse complement strand
CGGCAGGCCGGTCTTGGGACAGACGGACGTGAATTCCGGATGGACTATCCTTATGGTATAGTCGCGCCCGTATTGATTGCGCCAGGCCTCTATATCCGGCAGGCCGGCCTCGTGGGACGCCCCGGCGTGGGCGTCGGTGTAGCCAGTAGTCGACGTGTTCTTTTTTTTCATATTTTCATCCTGGTAAGCCTCAGGGAATTTGCGACGACCGAAAGCGAGCTTAAAGCCATGGCCGCGCCGGCGTAATGCGGCGGCAGGAGCAGGCCGAAAACGGGATAAAGCGCCCCGGCGGCGACCGGTATGAGCGCGGCGTTATAACCGAAAGCCCAGACCAGATTCTCCACTATCACGCTGCGTATGGCCCTGGACAGCTTCACGGCCCGCGCCACCCCGCCTATGCCGTTGCCCAGCAGGGTGATATCGCTGGCGTTCACGGCTATATCTGTGCCTGAACGCAGGGCGATGCCGATATCGGCCTCAGCCAGAGCGGCGGCGTCGTTGAACCCGTCGCCGACCACGGCCACCTTCTCGCCAAGCGCCTTATGCCGCAGCACGATGCTGCGCTTCTCTTCCGGGAACACCTCGGCGTAGAACTCGGCTATCCCCAGGGCGGAGGCCGCCGCCTCCACCGCCGTCCGCCTGTCCCCGGAAGCTATTACCGGCTTGATGCCCATGGCGCGCAGCTCGGCCATGAGGGAAGCGGCCTCCGGCCGCATGGAATCGGAAAGCCCGGCGTAACCCAGGAAACGCCCCGCCCCGGCCAGCAGCAGGGCCGAACCGTCCAGCCGGGCCAGTTCGGACCGGACCTCTTCCGGCAGAACGACTCCCTCTTCCTCCAGCCATTTCTGGCTCCCGGCCTTGAGCTCCTTGTCCTTCAGCCTGGCAGTTATGCCTTTTCCCGGCGCCGCCTCTATGGCCGAAGGAGACTCGTGCTCGATCCCCCGGCCTGAAGCGAAGACCCTTACGGCCTCGGCGAAAGGATGCTCCGATCTGCATTCCGCGCTCAGGAGCAGCGAGAGGAACTCGTCCTCCCCTATACCCCATGGGCGCAGGACGGAAACCTTCAGCCTGCCCTCGGTTATCGTTCCCGTCTTATCGAAAATGACGACGTCAAGTTTGGAGACCCGTTCCAGCACGGGGCCGTTGTTTATGAGTATCCCCATTCCGGCGGCCCTGCCGAATCCCGCCGAGAGAGCCATCGGCACCGCCAGTCCCATGGCGCACGGACAGGCCACCGCGAGGACCGCGGCGAAAACCCCCAGCGCCGCGCCGGCGCCGGAATAATAGAGCCATACGCCGGAAGACGCGGAAGCAGTCAGCAGGATGAAAGGCACGAACCAGGCGGAGATGCGGTCCGCCAGGCGCTGCGCGGAACTTTTGGCCGCGCGGCTCTCTCCGACCGCGTTAAGTATCTTCATCAGGACCATGTCTTCGCCCACGCCTGTGGCTGAAAACTCCAGCGCGCCCGTGGTATTGATGGTCCCGGCGTAGACGCTGGAACCCGGGCCCTTCTCCTGCGGCCTGACCTCTCCGGTAAGCAGCGACTCGTCCATGGCGGAGAAGCCGCGCAGGATGGTCCCGTCCACCGGCGCCTGGTCCCCGGGCCGCAGCGCTATCACGTCGCCGGGCATTATCTCCTCTACCGGGACCAGTTCCTCTTTTCCCGCGCCGACCCGCCTGGCGAACTTCGGCGCGATCTTGAAAAGCCTGGAGACGGCGTCCGCCGCCAGGCTCCTGGAACGAGCCTCCAGCCAGCGGCCCAGGTTAACGAACGTGATCAGCATCGCCGTTTCATGCCACTGGACCCGGTGGAGACCGGCGCCGGCCGTATGAAAGACCGTCAGGAACGCCCCGTAAAAGAAGGTCACGCTCGTGCTCAGGGAAACGAGCGTGTTCATATCCGCGGAGCGGAGCCTGAGCGACCGGAGCAGACCGGAATGGAAATGCGAGCCGCACCACGCCCACACGAAAGCCGAGACCAGCATCATGGTGTAGGGAGAGAGATCGAAAACCCCGCCGGAAAGCAGAAAACCGGAGAGGGCGGCCGAGACCAGGAATTTCTTGAAGAAAAAGTACTGTTCCCGGGCGAACCCGGCCGCCGCGTCGCCGGCCCCGCCGCCGGATTCCGTCACGGCCAGGGACTTGTAGCCCAGCCCCTCTATCTCTTCCCGGATATCGGCTATGTCCGTCAGCTCCGGATCGTAGGTGAGGAAAGCCGTCCTGGAAGGCAGGTGAACGGAAACGCGCCGGACACCGGGCATCACGCCCAGTCCCTCCTCTATGCGCGCTACGCAGGACGCGCAATGAACGCCCTCCAGCGGAATGACCGCTTTTTTCAGGCCTTCTTTTCCGGCCGAAGAGACGATTGGCATTTACGGCTTTTCCTTTTCCCGGCGCCCGGCCTCATCCTCTTATATGCAGCAGCCAGGCCCTCTCCATATCGGCCAGGTTCCGCCATAACCCGCTGAAAGCCGAACTGACCGCCGCGTCCGCCGGGTCCCCGGCCTTGAGCCTCGCGATGAAGAGCGAGAATCCCAGGGTCCCCCCCTCGTTGATCATGAATGAGGCCGCCGACCCCGCCTGCGCGTACCAGCGCTCCACCGAAGCGTTGGCTGCCGGGTCCTCCGCCGCAGCCTGGCCGCCGGCTTCCTCGGAGAATCCGGGAGGCGGCATGTTCACGAACTGAGAGAAAGGGATGGGGTTCGGCACCACCAGTTCCACGAGCCTGCGGTGGTAGGCGGCGCGAGATACGGCCGAGGCGCGCCCTTCCTCGTAGACGGCGATGCCTTCGTTTATCCACTTGAAGTCGGCGCTGTTCCTCAACCCCATGAACTCATTGAAGACCAGATGGGTCATTTCGTGCGCCAGGACGGCCCCCGCGCCTTCCGATTCGTAAACGAGGATGGCGTTGCCGTAGGCCATCCCGCCGGACCAGCGGGGCTGTCCGGTCTTCCGCGCGTATTCCTCGTGGTCCTTGTAGACCACGATATTGTATGGACGGGCGGGCGCGAAGGAATACAGGCCGAGGTCGTTCATTATCCGGCTGTAGGCCTGCTCGCAGAGTACCGAATAGGCCACGGCCACGTCGTTAGAATACGCCTTGACCATGAAATGGGCCGTTTCGTAGTTCTTGGCCCCGGGCTCCAGGCCGGCATAAGGCGCTTCGTTGGCCTGCGCCGGAGGCGCCATTTCCCTGAGGGCCTCTTCCGGCATCGGCACGCAGCCGGCCGCGGCCAGGCACAGGGCAGGCAGAACGAGGCGGAGGAACCGGCGGGGGAACGGGTCAAAAGGCATATTATGATATCTCCAGCATGTGATTTACCACGCGCACACGGTCGAATTTTATATCCAGAGGCAGGTCCGAGATAACGTAGTCGTACGTAAAACCGCCCGGCATAATGGCGGGAAAGGTGAAACCTGAATAAGCGATATCTCGCAGACGGAAACGTACGGCGCCGGGCGCGGCCTCGAGCGAAAGCTCCCCGTAGGCCTGCCTGCCGGCGAACAGGCCTAAAACCCGGACCGGACCGCCGATATTGACCTCGATCCCTGAAAGCTTCTTGAGCCTGGCGGAGATATACCGTTCCAGCGAATATCCGCTGGTGGTGGCCGACACTATCCTGACGACGCGGGCCCCGGTCACCCTGAGCCCGGATACCGTTCCGGTATCCGGGACCGCCGCGAAACCGCTTATCGCCAGTTTAAGTCCGTATATGTCGAAACCGTTCATCTCCGCGTAGGGAGCTGAGACCTCCGCTTCCGCGTAGGAACCGGACTCCGGATCGTAGCCGGACAGGCGGAGCTTCCCGTCGTCTATGCGCAGACCGCCGGCCTTGAACCCCTTCAGCCCGATCTCTTTCCCGCCAAGACGCGTACCGGCCGGCCGCTTCTTGGCGTAAAGCACCAGGCGGGACATATCGGGCAGATCGTAATAAGCCGAACTGGAGAAGGCCGCCTCGAACCACGGACTGGAAAGCTCCTGAACGAGAGCGGACGAAGAGTCCTCGCGCGGAGCGTTGAAAGCGGCCGTTTTATAGACCACGAAATCGGGAATGCCGAGGACCTCGGGCGAATAGGCCCCGAACCGCAGGCCCGGCGCCCCGAGATGTCCGGCCAGGCATTGCAGGCTGCCCCTGTTGAATTCTCCTTCTTCTCCGATCAGGGCGACCGATACCGGACCCGGACCGGCTTCCGACCTGAGCCTGGAAATAAGTTCGCTGACCCCATGCCTGTCTCCTGAGGGAGGTTCCCCTCCGACCGCGCGTACGCCCAGCACCTTCACAGGACCGATGAGACCGGACTGGGCGGCCAGAAGGAGGACGCAGCTCAGTCCCAACATCGGTTTGCGCAGCCTGGCAGGGGTCATTACGGCCCCCGCCACGCTCAGGGAAAGCAGCGCCGGACGCATGAGTTCGGCCTTCCCTCCGAAGAGGAAGTAGACCAGGAGCGCGGGGACGAAGAACCAGGCCGCCACCAGCTTCCTGTGCGCATACGGTATGAACGCTGAAAAGTACATCCACAAAAGCGCCGTCATCCCCAGCAGGAACAAAGGAAGGCCCGCGCTTCCGGCCAGTGCCTGCAGGTACGAGAGCGCGTCCACTCCCTGGGACACTACGCGCTCCGTCCCGGAAAGATAGCGCACGGCTCCGAGCGCTCCGGCGAAGATGTACCATGGGACCGCCAGAGCCGCCCCGGGCAGGAGCCCTTTCAGCAGATAGGAACTTGCCGGCTGGCCGTAAAAGCTGCGCGTCATCAGCGGAACGAGAGGAAGCGCGTACAGCCAGAACGCGGAATCGGAGAAAAATCCCAGCCCGAGGAAGATCCCGCACCAGAAAGCCGGCGCCGGATGCTCGAAATCGTCGGACCTTATATACGCGGCGTACGCGGCGGCCGTGAACGCCATGCCGGCGAGCCCGTTGTCCGGATGCCGCGCGGTCTCCAGAACGAAAGGCATCGCCGCCGCGAAACAGGCCCCGAGCCAGGCCGACAGGGTGCTCCCGCCCTTCCTGACCGCAGAATAGACCGACAGCACCAGGACGCCCAGATAGAGGGAATTCACGAGTATCAGCGCCAGGCGCGGATCCCGGGTGATGAACTTGAATACCGGCGCGTACGTGAGGTAGTAGAGCGGAGGACGCGGCACGGAGCTCAGGCCGTCATGAAGCGGCCGGAACAGACCGTAAATGTTCCCTGAAGACAGAAGCTCCAGGCAGTCGCCCGCCAAACGGAATCCCGCGGCGTCGGCGGCTCCGAAGAAGTAACCGCTTCTCAGCAGCCACTGCGCCAGGAGCAGGGAGGCCAGCAGCCATATGACGAAAGCCCCGGCCAGGCCGGCCTTCCCGTTGTT
>JAKLEK010000113.1 GCA_022703115.1 Elusimicrobiota bacterium | reverse complement strand
CCGGCGGCGTGATCGGGTAATATCCGTCCCGTAGAGAGATGCTCCGATACATTAGACCGCTCCGGTGAACTCCCTGGGTACCGGGATACCGCGGGAAGCGCAGAATCCCAGCATATCCTCCGGCAGAGGAGCGTAGAATATCCCGGCCGCCCCCGCCCCCGTCAAGTCCACGGAAAAACAATGCAGCGCCTGCCGCGGCAGCGGCAGTTTCTCAGCCAGAGTCCCGCTCCAGCCGTTCTCTATGAAATCCAGGAAAAGCCCCTCGTCCGGACCATATATCTTGTCTCCGGCCACCGGATTTCCGAGCCATTGCGCGTGAGCCCTTATCTGATGCTTGCGCCCGGTTCCGGTGGATATCCTGCAAAGAGTGAAGCCGCCGCCGCCTGACAGCGGAACGAAGGTGGTAAGCGAAGGCTTCCCGTCCGGCCTCACCGTCATTTTGGCCAGGACCCGGCTGCAGGCGTCGTCGCCCAGAGGCTGGTCCACCGTGACGGGAGCGGTGAGCCGCCCCTCCAGTACGGCCAGGTACGTCTTAACGGCCTGGCGCCTCTCCATCGCCGTTTGGAACCTGCCCGCCGCACCGGCGCTCTTGGCGAAGACTACCACCCCGCTGGTTTCGCGGTCCAGGCGGAAAACAAGATGGGCGGAAGGCAAAGCGGTATATTCCCGCACCGCGCCCGCAAGACTGGACCATGGCCCGGCCTTGGACGGATGGCAGACTACGTCACCGGGCTTGTTTATGGCCAGGACCTCTTCATCCTCGTGGATCATCCAGCCGGAGAGCTCCCCGGCCGAGATTATGCGGGGTTTCGGGACTCTGCGGGGCCAGGGTGAAGCGGTCCTCGGGTCCAGGAGGGTCCGGCGGCGCGCGCCGGATAAGCCGCCGGACTCAGGGTCTGATGGCGGCTCTCCGGATACTGGCATCGTATGTGTTTCCAGGCTATCTTGAGGACTTGGCCGAAGGCATTGAGGAAGCCACGCTCGCGAAACCGGGAACAACTCCCCCCTCCCGGTCCAGGAAGCGCGCTGTTATGAAATCCGCGAGCTCGCGGTCCTTGAAAGGGTTCACGGCCGGAGGGACCGCCCCCCCTTCCCTGTCCGCGGTAGAAAGATCGGCTATGAAATACGCGTCCGCCTTGTCCGAACCGCCGCCGGAATTGATCCCGAAATAAACGAGGCCGTACCTCATCCAGTCCCCGCCGGTATAATAGACCTCCAGACGGCGCTCCTCGCCGCGGGCGTCCGTATAGCGGAAGACCTTCAGGATACGCAGATTCTCCATGCTGGGGATGGCCCGGTAGAGCCCGGGATAGGCTGAAAAGACCTCGTAACCGGAAGTGGACTGCGAGGTGATGTCCTGAAGCGAGATGCCCCCCTCCGCCCGGGCCGGAACGGCGGAGGGACCGGCTTCGAAGACGGGCGCGGGGGCGGCGCAGGCGCCTATAAGGGCGTCCATGGCCCCTTCCCGCGCGGACGCGGGCGCCGAGAATAAGGACAACAGAACGATAAACGCGAGATTAGACGACTTTACCATGACGCACAAAGCCCTCCAAAAATATAATTTTAATTATATTCCCGAATACTTTGTGCTAAGTTTCGCTGTAGGCGGGAGAAACTTAACGCGCCTTGGGACCCGGTCCTC
The DNA here is from genome assembly GCA_022703115.1 of Elusimicrobiota bacterium. Taxonomy (GTDB): domain Bacteria; phylum Elusimicrobiota; class Elusimicrobia; order Elusimicrobiales; family UBA9959; genus YA12-FULL-51-18. The sequence continues at coordinate 3,725 of JAKLEK010000113.1, read as the reverse complement.
AAGGACATCACCGGCGCGGATAGTCTTAGGTCTTTACGGATACCCGGCCGGCTTGTAAGCTACGGAAAACACTTACTGCACCGTCGCATCATTATAACATATCCCGGGCCTTGGGGACAACCGGTCCAGGGAACACTCCCCCTAAGGGGAAACGATCGTTCCCGCCGCGGCGGCTTTCTCTATCTCCAGGGCCATGCTCTCGGGGACGAGGGCGAAGATGCGGCTGACGGTCTCGCATTGACCGGACTGTATGGTCAGCGACCCGCTGATGACCCGGCAGACCTCTCCGGCCTCGGCTGAATCCAGGCGGGCCGGCAGCGCCGACGCTTCCCCTTCCACGAACTGAGGCACTGCCGGCATGGAGAATTTCTTGAGGGCGTTGAGGACGGAACTGGCCAGAGCGTTGAGCACGATGTTGCCCAGTTCCAGCAGCATGACCTCTTCCGCAGGGGTCGTGCGCTCGGTCCTGGGGAAGGAAAGTCCGGTGAAAGCGGTGGATATGCACTCGATGTAGTCATGATCGAACAGCATGAGCGCGGAAAGGTCCCCGCCGGCCTTGAGGGTGAAGTGCACCGCCGAGACCTTTTTTCCCGGCGCCGTCCCAGCGAGAGCGTCCTTGAGCGTTCCCGGGGCGACATCGAGCCCCGTCATGCGCCATGTCCCTGCGGAGACGCGGGAAAGCCGCAGCAGGCACTTTTCAAGGCTTATCGCCGCGAGCTGCTGCAGGATCGTGTCCGCTTTGGTATGCATGATGCCCATCGCCTTCAGGAGAATTTCTTGAGTACCTCTACCAGTTCAGGATAGGAAAAAGGTTTACGCAGCACGGCGATGGCCCCTTTGGAAAGCAGTTCCTGGATCATACCCTCCTGCTGGACCGCGGTGACCATGATCACTTTCGCCGCGGGGTCGGCTGCCAGGATCTCCTGCAGAGCCTCCAGCCCGGTCTTCGCGGGCATCACCAGGTCCATCAGGACCAGGTCGGGCTTATGTGCCGAATAGGCCTGGACGGCTTCGTTCCCGTTCTCCGCCTCCCCGACGATCTGATGCTTCATATCCTGAAGGAAAGTACGCATCAGGTCCCGAGTTATCTCGTTATCGTCCGCGATCAATATCTTCATAAAAACTCCCGCGACCGCTCCCGGCGCGTACATTCTAGCATTTTTACAGCCGCGGCCAGACACCAGGTTGGACGCCGCGCAGGCTCTCACGACACCGGTTCCGTCCCGCGCGGAGCTTTTTCTCTTTCCCCTCAGGTGCAGACCGGCCGGCCGGATAAAATGTAGAATCCTTAGAACGCGCGCGGGACCTCCCGGCCGGCGCGTCACTATGACCATGTCTAAGAGAACCATCACCTATCTGGCCGCGGCCTGGCTGGCCGCTTTCGCCGCGCTGGCGGGCGCGGCGGCCAGGAGCATCATGGGCCTCCACGCCGCCTCGGAAGAACTTGGCGTGCTCCGGACCGCGCTGAGCGACGGCGCGCGGCATGCCGCCGGGCTCGCGCAGGAGATAGGCCGGGCCGACTCGGACCTGTCCTATTTCGAAAAGCTGGCGGCCATGTATCCGGAGAACAGAGGGTATTTCAGGACCCAGAGCGCCATCGCCGCGGAAGTCCGTGAACTGCGCGGACTCGTGGCCCGGAAGGTCGGAGGCGGCGTCTACGCCGCGGTCGACAGCAGGGCGAACAAGCTCTATCTGAAGAAAGGCACCCGCCTCCTGTGGGAAGCGGACTGTTCGGTGGGCCGCGGCGGGACGCTCAGGGAGAAAAGAACGGGACGCATATGGGAGTTCGCCACTCCGCGCGGAGAATTCACCGTGCGCTACAAGATCGATCATCCGGCCTGGCTGAAGCCCGACTGGGCGTACGTAGAGAACGGGGAAACGCCTCCGCCCAGGGACGATCCCTCCCGCCTGGTCAGGGGAGAGCTCGGGGAATACGCGCTGGACATCGGCAACGGCTACCTGATACACGGCACCAGGAACGAGAGCGCCCTTGGAACGGCCGTTTCACACGGCTGCGTGCGGCTGGGGGCCGGGGCGCTGGAGAAGCTTTACAGGGCCGCCGGCGTAGGGATGAAGGTGTACATTTACTGAAATGCTGAAATTAGAGAACATGGAGGGGAAAGCCCGCGGGCCCTGGGTCCTGGGAACGGCCGCACTCGCTCTGGCCCTGCTGACCGGCTTAGCGGTCGTCGCAGGCATGCGCCTCAGAGAGACGGAAAAAGAGGTCCTGGCCCTTAAAAAGGCCGGCGAGATCCTGGAAGCCCATACACAGGGGCTCCGCGCCGAGATGGACGAGAAGGAACGAGCGTCCGCTGAGGTCAGGAGCGCGCTCTCGGATATGGCGCGGGCTAAACGGAGCGTATACGAGGCCGGTCTCTCTCTGCAGGAGGAAAAACGCCTCCTGGAAAAGCAGCTGGAAATAATGACCACCTATCTGGAGGTCGACGAAGAGGCCGGAAAAATACATCTGATGAGGGGCGATCAGAAACTGATGAGTTTCCCGTTCTCTCCCCCCCTGCGCGCTTACGGCGATGAGAAAACGCGGCCGGCTCCGCTGTGCCGGGTGATCTCGCGGGAGCGCTACGCCTACACGGAGCGGGGAAAGGCGGAAACCACCGGGTCGGGACTTAAATGGGACCCGCCGCAGATCGGAGAAGGCCGCCGCGGAAGCCCCCTGGGAGAGTACGTCCTCTTCACCGACGGCCCTCTGGTCCTTCACGCTCCTTCGTCGGACGCCGCGCTTCACGGCTCCTACCCGCACGTATGCGCGGGGCTGACGCAGTACTCCGCCAGGCGGCTGTACGAGAGCGTCTTTATCGGCAACAAACTGTCGATCAAAAAAGCGCCGGGAAGGCCGGGACGCACGGGACCGAAAGCCGGCAAGTGACGCCCTGGCCGGGCCCGGTTCAATCCCTCGACTTCTTCATGACCGCCGGGACCAGATAGGCGGCGCCCAGTATCAGGAACGGCATAAGCGGCAGGCGGTAACGCATCTGCCCGGTGATAAGAGTGTGAAGCAGCGTCAGCCACAGCACCGCGAAATGAGCCGGATACATCAGGCGCCTGGCCGGAAGAAGAAAGAACAGCGAGAACAAGCCGCATAATACCAGGAAAGGCTCGGTAAGAAGGCTGACGGCCACGAGACGCGAAGTCCCCTCCCTGAACCCGACGTCGGTACGCGGGTAGAACCGCCAGAGATCCTTGAAACGAACCGCGCACTCCCGGATATAGCGCCCCGGGTGCTCCGCTACGAACCTGCGCGCCGCGTCGTAGTAATACGACTCCCGCTCCGCTTCGGGTAATTCGGCCGCTTCCAGGAAGAACGGATCGTTCCGGACGTTGTCGCCGAAAACGCCGGCCTTGGTCTGCCGGTGGTATATTATCGTGCTCACCAGCGTGAAGCCGCCGTGATTATCGAGCGAGAACGAGCCGAGCGCCACCCTGTTCCTGGCGGCCCACAGCGCGAGCGGGAGCGAAAGGGCGAATCCGGCGGCCAGCAGGCCCCGGAGGCACGGCCTCCAGGCGGCCCGCCCCCGGACAAGAAGGGCCTCCGCCAGCAGGACGCAGAGCGCCCAGGCCAGCATCGGCGTCTTCACCAGCGCGGTCAGGGCGAAAGCCAGCCCGCACAGGACAGCGCGGCCCCGGGAAAGAGGCCTCTCCTTCCAGCGGATGAAGGCCAGCAGCGAGAGCGTCATGGAGAAGGTCAGGAAGGAATCCGAAAGCAG
>JAKLEK010000112.1 GCA_022703115.1 Elusimicrobiota bacterium | reverse complement strand
AACGTCGCCAGGGTCGCGGAAACAGCGGCCTGGCTCAGAGCGCGCGCCAGGAAGTTCCATCCGGCCGCGGCCATTATCGCGGGGAGCGGTCTGTCCAATTCCCTGCCGGACCTGGAAGACCGGATATCGATACCCTACTCCTCCATTCCGAACTTTCCCCGCACCACTGTCAAAGGGCACGCCGGCGAGCTGGTCTTCGGCCGCCTGCGCGGACTGGACGTGGTCATAATGCGCGGCCGCTTCCACTATTACGAGGGCCACCGCATGGATTTCATGGCGTTCCCGGTGCGAGTCCTGTCCTTCCTGGGAGTAAAGACGCTGGTCGTGACCGCCGCCGTCGGTTCCCTCTACCCCTCCATACGCCCAGGCGACCTAATGGTCCTGAAGGACCACATAAACTTCATGGGGGCTAATCCGCTGATGGGTAATTACGACCGTCTTTTCGGAGAGATGTTCCCGGACATGAACGCTCCCTACGACGAGGGTCTGCGCAGGCGGGCCCTCGCGCTGGCGCGCGGACTCAAGGCGCGGGTCAGCGAAGGCGTTTACATGGCGGTGACGGGCCCTTCCTACGAGACCCCCGCCGAGGTCAGGGCCTACAGGCTGCTCGGCGGCTCCGTGGCCGGAATGTCGGTGGTGCCGGAAGTGATAGCGGCCCGTCAGCTGGGGATCAAGGTCCTCGGTCTGTGCTGGGTGTCCAATTTTACCAGCGGGATATCCGGGGAGACCCTGGACCATGAAGAGGTCCTGAGGCTTGGAGAGAAGGTTTCGGTCAAGATGAAGGCGCTCCTGTCCGGGGTGCTCGAGCCGTCGCACGCGGCCGCGCGCCGGACTTCCGGGCGCAAGGCGGTGCGCTCATGAGAATGCTGGACCTGCTGCTTAAAAAACGCTCCGGCGGAGAACATTCGCAGGAAGAACTCGATTTCATCGCGGCCGGGGCCGCGTCCGGGAAGGTCCCGGATTACCAGCTCTCCGCCTGGCTCATGGCGGCTTTTTTCAATCCGCTTTCCCGGAAAGAGACGGCGGGTTTTACCAGGGCCATGGCCCGTTCCGGCCGCAAGCTGGACCTTAAGGGGCTCGGCGCCCGGCGCGTAGACAAACATTCGACGGGCGGGGTCGGCGACGGGGTCTCTCTGGCCCTGGCCCCTGTGGCCGCGGCGGCGGGCGTTATCGTCCCGATGATGAGCGGCCGCGGGCTCGGTCATACCGGCGGGACCCTGGATAAACTGGAATCGGTAAAGGGATTCAAGGTGCGGCTCCCCCCCGCCCGTATATACAGGCAGCTTGAGTCGACCGGGCTCTGCATGTTCGGCCAGACGGAGGAGCTGGCGCCCAGCGACAGGAAGCTTTACGCGCTGAGGGACGCCTCCTGCACGGTCGAATCCCTGCCGCTCATCGTGGCCAGCATACTCTCAAAAAAGTACGCCGAGGACATCACCGGCCTGGTGATGGACGTCAAGTTCGGTTCCGGCGCTTTCCTGGAGGATTTCAAAAAAAGCCGGGAACTGGCCTCCGCTCTCATCGGCACCGCCAGGCTGCTGGGAATGCGCTGCGTCGCGGTCCTTACCGCGATGAACGAGCCGCTCGGCTTCGCCGTAGGCAACGCCCTGGAAATGCGGCAGTCGATCGGCGTTCTGCGCGGAGAAAAGGGGCCTTCGGATTTTATGGAAGTACTGGAGGTCCTGGCCGGATGGATGATCTGCCTCGGCGGGCGGGCCCGGACCCCGGAAGAAGGGGCCCGGCGCGCAAGGGCGGTGATCGCCGACGGTTCCGCCCTTGAGAAGATGCGCCTGATGGTGCGCTGGCAGGGCGGAGATCCGCGCGTCATAGACGATCCGGACAAGTTCCTCCCCAGGGCGCCGCTTAAAGCCAGCGTCAAGGCTCCGGGCGCGGGCTACCTGCTCAGGATGGACGCGCGGACGGTGGGCCGGGCCAGCGTGGTCCTCGGCGCCGGGCGCGCCCGCGCGGAGGACGCTGTCGATTTCGGCGCCGGCATAATGCTCCGCAAAAAAGTCGGCGACAGGCTCGCGGCGGGAGATGCGGTCGCGGACCTGTACGCTTCCGATCCCGCCAAGCTGGCCGAGGGAAAGAAGATGTTCGAATCCGCCCTTGCGGCCGGGCCCAGGCCCCCGAGACGGGAGCGGCTTATACGCGAGATAATGGAGCGGCCATGAGAAAGCGAAGGAACGTCTTCATATCCGGGCATCCTCTTGTCGCCCACAAGCTCGCCAGACTCAGGGACAGGAGGACACCCGCCGCGGATTTCCGCCGGATCATGGGCGAGGTCGGCGTCCTGCTGACCTGCGAGGCCCTGTACGGCTCCAGATTGTCCGAAGCGAAGGTCCGTACGCCTCTTGGTCCCTGCCCCGCCAGGGTCCTGGCGCATGATATAGTCTTCGTCGCCGTCCTGCGCGCCGGCCTGGGCATGCTGGACGGCATGTCCAGGCTGCATCCGGAGGCCCGTCTTGGGCATATCGGCATTTACCGCGACGAGGGAACGCTTGAGCCGGTGCAGTACTATTCCAGGCTTCCGGCTAAAATGTCCGGCGCTCTGGCGGTGCTGGCGGACCCGATGCTTGCGACCGGAGGTTCCGCCGTAAAGGCCGTGGATATATTGAAATCCCGGGGCGCGGGGAAGGTCTGCTTCGTCGCCCTGATCGGAGCGGCCGCCGGGGTGGAACGCCTGGCCTTGGCGCATCCGGACGTGCCGATATACATAGGGGCGGTAGACAAGGAACTGAACGGCGAGGGATATATAGTTCCGGGCCTCGGCGACGCCGGAGACAGGATGTTCGGCACGAACTGAGCCCGGGCCGCCGCCGCGTTATTTGGAAGGGTGGAAACCAGCCAGTCTGGACAGAACGGGATAGTCCAGGATCTTAATAGCTTTAGCCTCGCGTTTTATGACGCGGCTTTTCTCCAGTTCGGCCAGGGCGCGAACCACGGTTTCCAGCGCCAGGCCGGTGATCTCGGCTATCTCAGTGCGCTTCAGTCCGTGAATGGCCGGCGAGGCCGTGCCCTTGGACTTGTACGATATCGCCCTGATAAGGGTCGCCGCGACCTTGGATTTGGCCGGCTGATACGCGGTGTCCTTGAGGCGGTCCTGCACCATCCTGAGTTCGGTCGCTATAGTGCGCAGCAGGAGCGGATAGGTGCCTGGATGCGCGTCGAGGAACGCGCTCAGCGACTTAGAGTCTATCAGCGAAAGCACGGTGTGTCCCATCGACTTTCCGCTGCAACGGTATTCGCACTGCGAGAAAAGGGCGATATGTCCGAACAGCTCGCCCGGATGACGGATCCAGGTTATAAGCTGCTGGCCTCTTGAGTCCGTGGTGAAGATCTTCACCCTGCCTTTGCAGATGACGTATATTCCTTCCGGCATCTCGCCTTCGGAATAAACGGTCTGGTCGGCTGAGAATTCGGCGGCGGAACGCACCTTGTTCCAGGCCTTCTGCGCGGCCGGGTCCAGATGATCGTAGAAACAGGAAGGTTTAAAACGGCATGTCCGGCAGTCCGGCACGCCTGTTTTGGAAAAACGGCTCATATACTAGGAATAACCCCCTGAAAAGCTATCGGTCTCCCCCCCGCTGGATAACATTATACCTTTTATACGCCGGAGGCCTCAATAGGACCCGGCGGCGGATAAAATTGATAGAATAGCTTTCTGGACGGCCGCCCCGGACCCTCCGGGAACGCCGCGCCGGGCAAAGCGCGAACTATGCTTAAGGACATAAGATCGCTCGGTAAGGAGTCTTTGATCTACGGTTCCTCGACCGTAGGCGCGCGCCTGCTCAATTTCCTGCTGATGCCGTTCTACACCCACTACCTGCTGCCGGCCGAATACGGCGTGGTGGCCACGGTATTCTCCTATATCGCTTTCCTGAACATCGTTTACCAGTACGGCATGGACCAGGCCTATATGCGCCATTACGGCGACAGGGAGAGGGCGTTCTCCGCCGCCTATTCTTCGGTCCTTGTCACCTGCGGGTTCTTTTCTCTGGCGCTGGCCGCGGCGCCCGGTTTCTGGGCCGAACTGGCCGGTATAGGCGCGGCGCGCTACCGCCTGGTCCTTTATTCGGCCGTCATCCTTTTCCTGGACGGGATAAACGTGCTGCCCTTCGCCGACCTGCGTATGGGGCACCGCCCGGTCTATTTCGCGGGGGTCAGGCTTTGTTCCATCGCTCTCAACGTGGCCCTCAATATAGTCCTGATATCCCGCTTCAGGATGGGGATAGAGGCCGTTTTCGCCGCGAACGTTATCTCGTCGCTGTTCTCGGTGGCGGCGGTGCCGAAGCGTTTCTCTTTCAGGCTGGACAGGGAGATGCTGGGCAAGCTCTTCGATTACGCGCTGCCCCTGCTCCCCGCGGGTCTGGGCGCCATGGCCGTGCAGGTCATAGACCGGCCCATTCTGCTGCGCTTGGCGGGCGAGTCCGCGGTCGGTGTCTACCAGGCGAACTACAGGCTGGGCATCTTCATGGTCCTTCTTGTCAGCATGTTCGACCAGGCCTGGCGGCCGTTCTTCCTTGAACGGGCGGGCAGGCCGGACAGCGGCAGGATATTCGCGCGGGTCCTGACCTATTTCGTCGCCGGCGCGGTCTGGGTAGGGCTGGCGCTGTCCTTCTTCATCCCGGATCTGGCCGCTATGCGGATCGCAGGCAGGACGCTTATACATCCGGATTACTGGCCGGGTCTGCGGATAGTGCCGGTCGTCCTGTTCGCCTATCTCGTGAACGGCGTCTACGTGAACCTGCTGGCGCCGGTGATAATCGCGAAGCGGACGAAGGTGATAATGATAGCGGCGCTGTGCGGAGCGGCGGTCAGCGTGGCCGCCAACTTCGCGCTTATCCCTTCTCTGGGGATCGCCGGGCCGCCGTGGGCCGCTTTCGCGGCTTATTGCGCCATGTCGCTGGTGGCTTATTTCTACGGTCGGAGCTGTTTCCCCGTCCCTTACGAGTTCGGGCGTCTGGCGAAGGCGGCCGGGGCCGCTCTTCTCCTTTCGGCGCCGGCCCTGGCCGGCTGGTTCGACGGCGGACTGCCGTGGTCGCTGTACAGGCTCTCCGTCCTGGCCGCCTATCCGCTACTCCTGCTGGCGTCCGGCTTCTTTCTCCCCGAAGAAAGATCCGCTCTCCGTTCCCTTCTCCCCCGCTCCTAGCGCCATCCCTTTCCGTGTCCGGACTTGGCGGTCACCCATGGGTTCTCGGCCAACGGAGGCAGCCTTCTGCCGGGCCGGGCCGGGGTTTCCGGGGAAACGCCGTCTGAAGCGCATAGCGCTTGAAACGGCACGGCCATAGGCCAGAGTGCCGGTATTCTCCGCCGGCGCGTGAACTCGGCAAAAAAGCAAAGTTTTTTGCCTCAAACATTCACGCGCCGTCCCGG
>JAKLEK010000111.1 GCA_022703115.1 Elusimicrobiota bacterium | reverse complement strand
GTGCCCGCCGTGCCCCTCAAGGATACGGTCAAGCGCGTTTCGGAGGACGGGGCCTTCTTCGAAAGCACCCTGGAGCGGTCCCGCCTCATGGCTGTGCAGACGCCGCAGTGCTACCGGCGGGAGGTGCTGGAACGCGCCCTCTCCGCCGCTACCGGGAAGGATTACAGCGACGAATCCCAGCTGCTTGAGAAACTGGGGGTGAGGCCGGCAGTGGTCCTCTCGGACCACAGGAACATAAAGGTCACCACCCCTGAAGATATCGTGATCGCGGAGGCATTTATGAAGGAAAAAGCACCGGCGAAGAGCGCGGACGCCAGGACCGCCAGGGCGGCCGGGGGCGGATCCGTCCCGCGCATGCGGTTCGGTTTCGGCTACGACATCCACCGGCTGGTGGAGGGCAGGGGCCTGATCCTGGGCGGGGTAAAAGTGGACCACCAGAAGGGCCTGCTTGGACATTCTGACGGGGACGTCGTCCTTCACGCCGTCTGCGACGCGCTGCTAGGCGCCGTCGCGGCGGGAGAGATAGGCGTCTATTTCCCGCCCACCGACCTGACCATAATGGGCCTGGCCAGCACCACCATAGCCGACAAGGTCATGGACATCCTGAAGAACAAGAAGGCCGCCATAGAGAATATCGACGTCACCATAGTCGCGGAAGAGCCCAAGCTTAAACCCCATTACGAGAACATACGCAAATCCCTCGCCCGCATACTTAAGCTGCCGCTGGACAGCGTCAGCGTCAAAGCTAAGAGCCGCGAGGGTCTGGGCGAGGTCGGCCACGGCGAGGCCATCGTCTGTTACGCCGTCGCCGGCGTGCAGGTACGGGGGTAGGCGCGGTGGCGCTCCGTCTACGCAGATTCGGCGCGGTCCTGGCCTGCGCCTGCCTTTTCGGCTGCCGCTCCGGCGGGCCGGTCCCGGAGGAACCGCCGGCGCAGCAGGCGCTCGTGCAGTCCTCGCGCAGCTACCGTCTGGGCCGGGAGCCGGACCAGGAGCGCGAACGGTCCTTCCAGGAACTATTGGACTCGGCGCACGCCTCCGCGCTCGTAAGCCGCGCGGCCTTTTCGGGCGCCGCTTTCTCCTATACCGTGTCCCCGAAAGGAGCGGTCTACCCCTTTTCGGAAGTGGAGGTGGCCTGCCTGGTGAAGAAGACGGAGTATTCGCGCGGCAGGGCGCTTTGCAGGGAATTCTTCAGAGCGGTGGAAAAAGGGCTGTCCGGAGTGGCCGCCCGATGACCGGAGCTTAAATCATGGAACTGCGGCTATACAATACTCTTGCCAGGAAAAAAGAGGCTTTCAGGCCGATAAAGGAAGGGGAGGCGGGCGTCTACACCTGCGGCCCCACGGTCTATTTCTACGCGCATATCGGCAACATGCGCACCTATATCTTCGAGGACGGCCTGGTGCGGGCCCTGCGCTTCCTGGGCTACCGGGTCCGGCGCGTGATGAATATAACCGACGTCGGACATCTGGTCTCCGACGGCGACGAGGGCGAGGACAAGATGGAAGTGGGAGCCCGGCGCGAGGGCAAATCCGCCTGGGACATAGCCCGCTTCTACACCGAGGCATTTTTCAGGGATTATAAAGCGCTCAACTGCCTGATGCCCGACGTGCTGTGCCCTGCCACGGAGTACATCAAGGAGATGGTTGACCTCGTCTCCACGCTGGAGAAGAAGGGCTTCGCCTACCGCATAGGCGACGGGATATATTTCGATACAGCCAGGTTCCCGGAATACGGCCGGCTTGCCGGAAAGAGCCATATAGAAGGCATAAAGGAGGGCGCCCGGGTGGAGGCCAACGCCGAAAAGCGGAACCCCTCCGACTTCGCGCTCTGGAAGTTCTCGGCTCCCGGCGAGAGGCGCCAGATGGAGTGGGACTCTCCCTGGGGGAGGGGCTTTCCAGGCTGGCATATAGAATGCTCGGCCATGGCCATGAAGCATCTCGGAGACACTATCGATATACACTGCGGCGGCGAAGACCACGTCGCGGTCCATCATACCAACGAGATCGCACAGTCGGAGGCCGCCACCGGCCGCCCCTTCGCCAACTACTGGCTGCACGGACGTTTCCTGGTCACCGGGGACGCAGGCAAGATGTCTAAATCGGCCGGCGGTTTCCTGACCGTGGAGACGCTCAGGGAAAAGGGCTACGACCCGCTCGCCTACCGCTATCTCTGCTTCTCCGCCCATTACCGCAAACAGCTGGAATTCACCTGGGAGGCGCTGGACGCGGCGGCCAGGACGCTGGACGGACTGCGCGGCATGGTCGCCAGACTCTCGGAAGAGGCCGGCGGCGCCGCCGCGGCCGCCCCCGACAGGCAGTCGGCGTCCTTTTCGAGGTTCTCCGAAGCCCTGGCCGACGACCTGAACATGCCCCAGGCCCTCGCGGCGCTCTGGGACGGACTGCGCGCCGCCGACGCCGGACCGGCCGGGAAGCTCGCTTTCGCGAAGACCGCGGACGAGGCGCTGGGGCTGGACCTCTTCAGGGCGCCGGCGGTCCAGGACGTGCTGCCTCCGGAACTGATGGCCATGGTGGAGGCGCGCCGCCAGGCCAGGCAGGAAAAGGATTTCAAAAAGTCGGACGAACTGCGCAAGGCCCTGCTGGAAAAGGGCGTGCAGGTGGAAGATACCCCGAAAGGCATGCGCTGGAAGCTGGCGAAGTAGCCGGCCGCGCCGCATCGCAGGAGAATAAGATGAACAACAACATGTTCTTTTCCGGCCTGGTTTTCCTGTCCGCGGCTTCGTTCGCGATGGGCAGGGCGTCGGCGGCCGAACGTTCCGGGATACCGGAGAAATACAAATGGAACACCGCCGACCTTTACAAGGACGACGCCGAGTGGTTCCGTAAGAGGGACGAGATAGCGGCCCGCATTCCGGGGCTCTCCTCCTATCAGGGCAAGCTTGGAACGTCCGGCCGGGATCTCTTCAACGCCCTGGAAGACATAATGTCGTTCATGCAGGAGCTGGACCGCCTGTCGGTCTACGCCAGCATACGCAGCGACGAGGACACCCGCGTCGGAGCCGCCAGGGAAATGGACCAGAGCGCAAAGGACACGGCCACCCGCGCCGCGGCGGCCACGGCCTATCTGGACCCGGAGCTTATCGCGCTTGGACGGGAGAAGATCGATTCCTTCCTGAAAGAGGAGGCGCGGCTCGCCCCTTACGCGCCCTGGCTCGACAACGTCCTGCGCTACGCGCCGCACACCCTCGGCCCGGCCGAGGAGAAGATAGCGGCGCAGGCCGGTATGCTGGAAGAGGCGCCGGACACTATCTACAACGTGCTGTCGAATGCGGACCTGCCATATCCGACTATAAAGATAAACGGGAAGAAGGTGCGGCTGGATGCGCAAGGCTACACCCTCTACAGGACGTCCCAGGACCGGGCCGTCAGGCTCAAGGTCTTCAGGGAATTCTGGTCCAAGTACAAGGAGTTCGAAAGCACGTTCGGCGCCATGCTGAACGCCGGGGTCAATACGCATATCTTCGACAGGGACGTGCACAAGTTCGGGACCTGCCTCGAAGCCGCCCTCTTCAAGTCCAACGTGCCGGAGGCGGTCTACCGGCGACTCATCTCCGACACCCGCGAGAACCTGCCGACGCTGCACCGCTATATGGCGCTCCGGCGGAAGATAATGGGGCTGTCGGAAATCGGCTACGAGGACCTCTACACGCCGCTGACGCGGGAAGAGGAAAGGATCTATACCCCGGAGGAGGCCAGGAAGCTGGTGCTGGAAGCCACGGCGCCGCTCGGTCCGCAATACGCGGAGGACATGCGCAGAATGTTCGACGGCCGCTGGGTGGATTTCATGCCCACAACCGGCAAGAAATCCGGCGCGTACAGCATCGGGGCCTACGGGGTCCATCCGTACCAGCTGCTTAACTTCACCGGCATCCTGGAAGAGGTGTCCACGCTGGCGCACGAATCCGGGCATTCCATGCATTCTCTGTTGTCCTCGCGGCATCAGCCTTATGCGACGCACGGCTACAGGATCTTCGTGGCCGAGGTGGCCTCCACGCTTAACGAGGCGTTGCTGTTCCGCCATATGCTTGCCGGCGCGAAGGACAAGGCTTTCCGGCTGTATCTGCTGGGGACCAGGCTGGAAAGCCTGCGGACCAGCCTTTTCCGGCAGACCATGTTCGCCGAGTTCGAGCTGCTGGCGCACGAGAAGGCCGAGAGGGGGGAGCCGCTGACCGGGGAGAAGCTGTCGGCGCTCTATCTGGACCTGGTCAGGAAGTATTACGGACACGACCAGGGGGTGTGCAAGGTGGACGAGCTGTACGGGATAGAATGGGCGTATATACCGCACTTCTACATGGATTTCTACGTCTACCAGTACGCTACCAGTATAATAGCTTCGTCCCTTATAGCGGACGATATCCTGGCGGAGGGCGCGGCGGGGGGTACGGCCAGGCGTGACGCCTATATCAAGATGTTGTCTTCCGGTTCGGTGAAGGAGCCGATCGAGCTGCTTAAGGACGCGGGCGTGGATATGACCACCTCGGCGCCGTTCAAGTCAGCCATAAAGGAAATGAATTCCATTATGGACGAGATAGAGAAGCTGCTTTAACCCTGTCGGCGAAGTCGTGTCGAATTGGAAAACCGGGGTCAGGTTGTGCTAGAATATCAGTGTAAGTAGCGCGGGCGTGGTTCAGTGGTAGAATGCCACCTTGCCAAGGTGGAGATGAGGGTTCGATTCCCTTCGCCCGCTCCAGATTTAAAAAACCGGCTTTCTAGCCGGTTTTTTTATTCCTCAGGCTGTTGCGGGCGAGGGGATCGAAGCCGACACCGGCGCATCCGGTGGATGAAAAGCGAGTCGGCGAGCGTCAGCCGGTGCGGCCGGCTGCGGATGAGCGACCGGGAGGGAGCGAAGGAGCAGGATTCCCTTCGCCCGCTCCAGATTTAAAAAACCAGCTTTCTAGCCGGTTTTTTTATTCCTCAGGCTGTTGCGGGCGGGGGGATAGAAGCGGGCGCTTTATTTCCTCACGAACGCGGTGATGTCCTGGAACAGCACTGCGGTGCCGATGCATTCGCCGTTCTTGCGGCTGAGCGGTACGGAAGAGTAGCCGATCACGGAAGGCTTGCCGGCCAGCAGCAGCGAGATTTCCTTGCGGGCCTGCGGGACGCAGGAGGCCGCGGCGAGGGGTGCTACCGCGCTGAGAAATTCCGGGTGGGCTGCCAGGGCTTCCTCCATTCTGGGGGGATGCTCCTCGTCGCAGTCGCATTTAAGCCCGAGGATGCGTTTGGCGCTCGGATTTACCTCTAGCAGTCGGCCTTTGACATCCACCACCAGCAGGCCGGCTGACAGGCAGGAAACGATCGCCTCCCTGAAAGACTTGGAAGCCTCCAGCGCCCGCATCAGTTTTTCGTTGTCGAAGGGGACACCG
>JAKLEK010000110.1 GCA_022703115.1 Elusimicrobiota bacterium | reverse complement strand
TCGGTCTTCACATGCTTGCGGGCCATGTTGAAGCCCAGTTTTTTCGTGAACTCTATATCGTAGCGCAGGGCCTCGTCGGTAGGCGCGGTATAAAGCCCGTCCGGCCACCAGCCCTGGTCCAGCGGCCCGAACTGGAACAGGAACTCATTGTTGAACATTATCCTGGTGATCCCGTCCTTGTCCTTGCCGATGGAGATCTTCCGCATGCCGAAATAGCCTTTCACCGAATCCGCCTTCCCGCCTCCGCGGGCTTTCAGCGTTATTTCCAGTCCGTAGAGGAAAGGGGAATCTGGCGACCATAACTTCGGGGATTTCACCGGCAGCGTTATCAGTTCCCCGGCGCGGCCCGCCGCGCGCGAGACTTCGGAATCCCCATCCCTGACCGAGGCTTCCACCGAGTATCCTTCGGCGGCGCCGTCGACCGAGACCTCGAGCGCGGCCAGGCCGGCGTCGATATCGGGAATTATCTTGAAAGAATCTATATAAGCTTCCGGCACCGGCTCAAGCCAGACCGTCTGCCATATCCCGGTCACGGCGGTGTACATGATGCCGCCGGGCTCGTTCACCTGCTTGCCGCGCGGCTGGGTATGGCTATCGGTCGGGTCCCAGACCCGCACGGTCAGCTTCTGCGGACCTTTTTTGTTCAGCGCCCGGGTTATATCGAAAGAGAAAGCGTCGTAACCGCCCTTATGCGAACCGAGCTTTCGGCCGTTAAGCGAGACCGTGGTTTCCCAGTCCGAGGCGCCGAAATGGAGCAGCACCCGTTTCCCCTTCCAGGCGGCCGGGACCGAAAATTCGCGCTGGTACCAGAGCGCGTTCTTCTCTCCGACCGTTCTGCCTACTCCGGACAGCGCTGATTCGGCGGCGAAGGGCACCAGGATCTTCCCCTCGAAAGCGGCCGGCCGCGGCGAGTCCTTCGGAGTTATGGCGTAATTCCATAGCCCGTTGAGGTTCAGCCAGTCCTGACGCTCCATCTGGGGGCGGGGATATTCCGGCAGGACCGCGTCCGGCCTCACATCTGCGGCCCAGCGGGTCATTATGCGGCCGGGTACCGGAGCGTACCCGGCGCAGAAGGCCGGCCCTCCGGAACCGAGCAGGACCGACAGTAGCGCCGCGCAGGCGGCCGATGTCTTGCAGAAACGCATAAGATCCTCCGTTACCGCCGCTGACCGGAGGCGTTCGCCCCCGTAAATGCCCCGGCGGCGCGAACGGCCGCGCGGAACCTGTCCGCGGCGCGCCTTACGCCGCCGGTATCGCCGCCCTTCCGGGACGCGACGGCGTCACTTCACGCCGAACTTGTAAATGCAGGTATGCTGATACTTCTCGCCCGGCCTGAGAATAGTGGACGGGAACGCGGGCCGGTTCGGCGAATCGGGGAAATGCTGCGTTTCCATGCAGAACCCGTAATGCCGAGAGTAGATTATGCCGCCCTTGCCTTTGATAGTCCCGTCCAGGAAGTTGCCGGAATAGAACTGCAGGCCCGGCTCCGTGGTCAGCACCTCCAGGGTCCTGCCGCTCTCCGGCTCCGAGACTTTGGCCGCCAGGCGCAGGCCGGCGCCGTCCCTCAGGACGAAATTGTTGTCGTAACCGCCCTCCACCTTGCCGATGCGCTCGCCGATCTTGCGCGGTTCGCGGAAATCGAACGGAGTGCCCTCGACCGCGGCCAGCACGCCGGTCGGGATGACGGTAGCGTCCACGGGCATATACTTGTCCGCGTTTATCATGACTTCGTGGTCCAGCACGTCGCGTTTCGCGCCGGCGAGATTGAAGTAGCTGTGATGGGTGAGGTTCACCGGGGTCGCCTTGTCGGTGACCGCCGCGTAATCGATCTTGAGCTCGTCGGAATCCGTCAGCACGTAATCCACGGTGACGTCCAGGTTGCCGGGGAAGCCCTCCTCCCCGTCCTTGCTGAGATATTTCAGCCTGAGCCCCACGCCGTCGCCGGTCCTGAGCTCCTCCGCGTTCCAGACCACCTTGTCGTAGCCCACGTTCCCGCCGTGCAGGTGGTTGCCGTTGTTGTTAGTGGCAAGCTTGTATTCCTTGCCGTCCAGCTTGAAGCGGCCTTTCGCTATCCTGTTGCCGTACCTTCCTATAAGGGACCCGAAGTAGGGCGAGTTCTTTATGTAGCTCTTTACGTCGTCGTAGCCGAGCACTATATCGCCCATCTTGCCGGTCCTGTCCGGGGCCAGGATGGAGGTCACTATGCCGCCGTAATTCGTTATCTTGACGGTGATGCCGTTCTTGTTCTTCAGGGTCCACAGGAACACCTTGGTCCCGTCGCCGGTATTTCCGAAAGTTTCCTTGGAGATCGAGGGTTTGGTCTGGTTCATGGCGTCCTTACAGGATATAAAGGTCAAAGCGCACAGAAAAACGATCAAGGCCGGAACTATTGTCCTCATTGCAGGGTCCTCCCGCCGTCATTTTGATATTCGCCGCCCCTTCCGGGGGTCCTGTCCGCCGGCGCAGCCGAAAGCGGCGCCCGTCGACGGCCGGATACCCGGATTTATTTGCTAGAATTATACTACTAACCTATGGAAATAAGCAAACTCCTGAAGACCTTCTCCGAAACCTATGGAAGCGGCGGGAACGCCGCCGTTTACTTCGCCCCCGGAAGGGTGAACCTGATAGGAGAACACACCGATTACAACGGGGGGCTGGTGCTCCCTTGCGCCCTCAGCCTGGGGACCTACCTCGTCTGCCGGAAGACAGGGGACCGCGAGTTCAGGTTCGCCACTACGAATTTCAGTTCCAGGCACACGGTGGCCGCGGACGCAGTCGCGCCTCAGCCCGGGAACGCCTGGATAAACTACCCCCTCGGCGTCATAGCCCAGTTCGCTAAGAAAGGCCTGGCCGTCCCAGGCATGGATTTCCTGTTCTCGGGGAATATACCCAACGGGTCGGGCCTTTCCTCTTCGGCGTCCATCGAAGTGCTCACCGCTTTCGCCGTGAACGATATGTTCGGTTTCGGAACGGAGAAAGTTGAACTGGCCCTGATGTCGCAGCGGGCGGAAAAGGAATTCGCCGGCGTGAACTGCGGCATCATGGACCAGTTCGCCTCCGCCATGGGCGCGGAGAACTCGGCAATCGCCCTCAACTGTTCCACGCTGGAATACGAGCTGGTGCCGCTGGAACTGGGCCGCCACGTCCTTATAATATCCAACACAAAAAAACAGCGCGGGCTCGCCTCCTCCAAGTACAACGAGAGGCGCGGCGAATGCGAGGCCGCCGTCAGGAACCTTTCGGCCATTAAGCCTATAAGCCACCTGTGCGAACTGGACCTGGACACGTTCCTTGCCCGGCAGGACGCCATCCCCGACCCGGTGGTCAGGAGACGCGCGAAACACGCGGTATCCGAGAACCAGCGGGTAAAAGAAGCCGTCAGGGTCCTGAAGTCTGGCGACATCGCCTCATTCGGGAAACTGATGGACGCCTCCCACGAGTCCCTGCGCTATGATTACGAAGTGACCGGCCCGGAACTGGACGCCATGGTTGAGGAGTCGCGCAAAATTAAAGGCGTGCTTGGCTCCCGAATGACCGGGGCCGGCTTCGGAGGCTGTACGGTCAGTTTGGTGCACAGGGACAGCGCGGCCGGATTCGCCGAACAGGTTGGAAAGGCCTACTCCGCCAGGACAGGATTGAAGCCGGAGTTCTACACCGCCGAGATCGGCGGCGGCGCGCGGAAGGTCCCTCTCACCTGAGCCGGGACGCCGCGCCGCGGGCCTTCACCCCTTGTGGACGCTCTCTATCTCCCCGAAATAGATCGTATGGTAATCGCCGTCCGCGTAGTAGGCGGATTTGACCTTTTGGGCGAGGGTGTCCGGCAGCATGCGGGCGTTCTCCAGCTTCCTGCATTCGTAGACCAGCTCCGAGCCCGCTATGTACTTGATGTCGTCGTGCGGGCCGCTCTTCACTGAAAGCCCGCATTCGGCGGCCTTATCGTGGTCCCTGCCCGACTTGGACCCGCAGAACGCCAGTTCGGCGCGCATTTCCCCCTCGGGCGGAACGCAGACGGTGAAGTATTCAGATCTCTCCATGAAACCGTGGGTAAAACGCGATCTGCGCACCAGGACGGTCATCACCGGCTTGCCCCAGACGATCCCTATCTGGGCCCAGCCTATGGTCATTATGTTCGTGCGGCCGCCTTCGCTCGCCACGAGGAAAGCCCCGTTGGTCCTCAGCGCTTTGCAGAACGCCCCGAAATCCTCGAAATATTCCATCGCTTCCCTCCGGTGCGGCTCACTTTTTACCGAAAACTTCTCGGCATCTCGATCCTATGCGGGAGCCGGGCGTGTCCCGCATGACGTCGAACTCCCTGATCACGCCGTCGCCGCCAGCCACTATCCGCGCTTCGCACAACAGGTTTATATTGCCCGCTCCGGGGAACTGCTTATGCGAGTAATCCCCGTACAGCCTGGAAACGGCGTAGTCCGGCGCCTGCCTGACCCCGGAGCCTGAATTCCACAGGTAAGCGGTGTCGCCGTTGTCCAGCGTATATTCGCTTTGGGGTTCGCCGTATTCAGCCGTGAAGCGGTCCAGCCGTTCCCCCACCCAGCGCTCCCGCAGCATATCCCGAACGGGCCTGTTCCCGGCGCAGGCGGACATGGCCGCGGACAGGAGCATCAGGAACGTGACGGCGCGGCGCGCGCCCGGGATGTTAAGCATATCCGGTGCCGGCCGCGGAAGTTCCGCGGGGCCACGTTATTTTAGCATTTGCGGCCGCGGCCGGAGCGGACGCCCCCCCCTTATAAAAGCGGCGGCCCCGCTGTTCACGGGGCCGGGCTTCGCGGCTTTAGGGCCGTCTTATCGTATACGGCTCAATACCAGGGGATGTTGTCGGACAGTCTCCGGACTTTCCTCACCAGTTCCCTGGCCTGCGACTGCACGCGGGGGAAATACCCCTGCCGGGCCAGTTCCTTGAGGGTCATCTTGACCTGCGAAAGCGAACCTTCCCGCTGCATCCTGTCCACCACCATATTGAGGAGCCTGAGCTCGGTGGTGTTCAGCCAGGTGAGGTTCTCAAGGACCTCTTTGCGGCAGTGTTCCTTTACGAACATGTTGGTTTTCGGGTCCAGGAGGCGCGGACCGTGCTCTACGACCGAGTCGAAGGCCTTGCGGACCTGTCGGGCCTGCTGGATGTCGTTCAGGTTCTTGGAGAAGTAGTATTCGGACTGGCCGCCGCCGTCGCCGTCCTGGAACCAGGGGGTGCCGCCGCCGTTCTGGGTGTCGTCGTAGCCGCCGGTATTACCGCCCTGATTATCGTCGTGCCAGCCGTCGTCGGTGTTCTGGTCGACGGAACCTCCGCCGGGATGGGAACCGTCGCCGGTCTCTTCCCAGTCGGGCTGGTCGCTGTGCCTGACTTTTTCGGGGGTGGCGGAAACCTGTACG
>JAKLEK010000011.1 GCA_022703115.1 Elusimicrobiota bacterium | reverse complement strand
ATCCGATGAAGGACCCGGAGAGCCCGGAAGCTCACGGCAACGACCGGCCGCCTTCCCCGGACGAGATCTCGGCCTGCCGCCCCTATCTGGACCGCCAGCTGCTGCTGATAAGGCCGAAGTGCATAGTTACGCTGGGATCGGTGGCGACCCGGGTGCTGCTCGGTTCTTCGCAGGGCGTCAGCGCGCTGCGCGGCAAATGGTACGATTACCCCGTGGACCTTTTCGGCCCCGGGCAGCCCATACGCGTCCTTCCTACGTACCACCCGGCCGCTCTGCTGCGGAACCCGAACCTTAAGCGGGAGACCTGGGAAGACATGAAAATGCTGAAAGCGTTCCTGGACGGATGAAACGCACGCTCCCGGCCTCCGGCCTGATATGATAGCCGAGATAGCTTTTCCCGTACCGCTCCGCCGCACCTTTTCCTACCGGGTTGGGGATGGGATCCTCGCCTGCGCCCGGCCGGGCCTGCGGGTCGTCGCCCCGTTCGGCCCTCGCAACGCCGCCGGCATGATCATGCGGCTTCACGACGATTCCGTCGCGGACCTGTCCGGAATAAAGGAAATAAAGACTATCGACGCCCTTCTGGACGCGGAACCTCCGATAAAAGACGACGTGCCGGAGATAGCTTTCTGGATGCAGGACCGGTGGAACGCTCCGGTGGGAATGGCCGTGGAAAGCTTTTTCGGTCCTTTTATGGGCTCTCCCCTCCCGCCGGCCCTGCCGCCGGGCGGAGAGGGACCGACTGCCGTGTCCGGGGAAGGGCTGTCAGGCCCCCTGGCGGAACTATGTTCGCGTCTCTCCGGAGGCGGGGCCGCCGCGCACGTGCTGTTCGGGCCGCCGCAGGACGGAAGATACGAGGTCTATTCCGAGCTGATCAGGAAAGCCGTTACGGGCGGCGGCCAGGTCCTCTGCCTGGTACCCGACCTGAACCTGATACCGCCGTTGGAAGAACGGCTTAGAAAGATCATAAAACCGGAGTCCTTCGCCGTATGGCACAGCCGGCTCTCCCCCGCGCAGCGCCGGGCCGCCTGGCACGGAGTAAAGAACGGGACGACGCGGGTGGTCCTGGGCGCGCGTTCGGCCGCTTTCCTTCCTTTCGGCCGCCTCGATCTGGCCCTGATCGACGAGGAGCAGGACGACATATACAAGGCCGAGGAGCAGGAACCGAATTTCCACGCGCGCGAACTGCTGCTGAAGCGGGCCTCATACCACGGAACCCGCGTGGTCCTGGCCAGCGCCGCTCCCTCTATGGAAGCGTATGCCCGCGCCGGGAGCGGGCGCTTCAGCTGGAACGCCCTGCCCGCGGCCGCGCGGGAGAGGACGAAAGTCTCCATAGTCGATATGACCTCCCGCGGCTGGGAGCCGGTGTCCTCCCGTCTCGGCGAAAAACTAGCCGGAGTGGTCGCCGGTAAAAAACAGGCCCTGGTGCTGGCCGGGCGGAAGGGGTACGCTTCCCTGGCGCCGTGCGCCAACTGCGGCTGGATAAAACGCTGCGGACGCTGCCGGGTCCCGATGGGGACGCTTAAGGACCCTGAAGGGACCAGGTTCGTCTGCCGCCGCTGCGGCAGGAAAGAGCCGATGCCGGAGATCTGTCCGGCCTGTTCCGGAAAGGTCTTCCGGGAGAGCGGCGCCGGAACTCAGAGGATCGAAGCCTACCTGAAAAAGTTGCTGCCCGGCGCCAGAGTGGCCCGCTGCGACGGGGACGTGGTGCGCAGGTCGGTAAAGGACGCCCGTCTCGTGTACGAGAGCTTCCGCCGCGGAGAGATCGACGTTCTCGTGGGGACGCGGCTGCTGGCCAGGGGCCACGACTTTCCCAACCTCGGAGCCGTGGGCGTGGTAGACTCGGACGCGGGGCTTTCGGCGGCCGATTTCAGGGCCTCCGAGAAGATATTCCAGACCCTGCTGGAAGCCGGAGCGGCCCTGTCCGGGACTCTCGCTCCGGACCCGGAGCTCATCGTGCAGACCCGGCAGCCGGGGCACTACGTGTTCTCCGTTCTGCCCGGACTGGATTACATGAAGTTCGCGGCGAACGAACTGGAAGCCAGGAAGAACTTCTTCTACCCCCCCTTTTCCGAGCTGATAAGCGTGGCCATCTCTTCTGGCGAAGCCGCCGCCGTATCCTCGTTCTCGGAAGAAATGCTCCGTTCCCTGGACTGCGCCTCCGGAGAAGCGGGCGCGGAAATACTGGGCCCGATAGTTCTCGGCGAGCCAAAGCGGTCGAGGACGGTGAAAGAGTCTTATCTCGTAAAGCTGCCGGGCGAAAAGGAGCTGGCCGAGTGCCTCGCCCGGCTGAGACGGCTGAAGCCGCCTAAGAAAGTACGGATGAAGGTGACCGCGGACCCTTATTCTTTCAGGTGAAGCGCCGCCGCTCCGCATTCCCGGCCCGCCGGGCCTGTTACTCCCCCCTATAAAATAATAAAATAAGACCGGTGTAACGGACCGGTTTTTTCCCGGGACAGGATAAGGACGGAGCGATGAACAAAGAACGCGCGATAGAGGACCTTGCCAGAGGGACGGTCAACATAGTCAGCAGGGAAGAGCTGGGCGGTAAGCTTTCGGCCGGAAGGACCCTCCGCGTCAAGCTGGGAGTGGACCCTACCAGCCGGGACCTGCATCTGGGCCACAGCGTCGTGCTGGGCAAACTGAGGCAGTTTCAGGACCTGGGTCACACCGCCGTCCTCATAATAGGCGATTTTACGGCCCAGGTCGGGGACCCATCGGGCCGCGATTCCACCCGCCCCGTACTGGACCACGATACAGTGATGAAGAACGCGGAGACCTATACCCAGCAGGCCTTCAGGGTCCTCGACAGGAAGAGGACCGAGATACGTTTCAACAGCGAATGGCTGAAGCCTTTCACCGGCGACCGGAACGGGAGCGTTTCGGAGTTCATCTCCGCCGCCAAGCACATAACGGTCTCGCGCCTTCTGGAGCGCGAGGACTTCAAGACCCGCCTTGCCGCCGGCGTTCCGGTCAGCCTGCTGGAGCTGCTGTATCCCGTCTTTCAGGGTTACGATTCCGTCGCGGTTAAGGCCGACGTGGAACTCGGCGGCCAGGACCAGATCTTCAACCTCCTTGTTGGGAGGGACATGCAGAAGATCCATTCAATGGAACCGCAGGTGGTCATGACGGTGCCGCTGCTTCTCGGCACCGACGGCGTGAAGAAAATGTCCAAGTCCTACGGGAACTACGTCGCCCTCAACGACGAGCCGCAGGACATGTTCGGCAAGATCATGTCGGTCCCGGACGAATTGATGTACGCGTACTACGAGCTGCTGACCGCCGAAGACCTTGAGGCGGTCAGGCGGGAACACCCGATGGAGGCCAAGAAACGCCTGGCCTCTCTCCTGGTCGGAAAATACCACGGGGAGGAAAAGGCCGTACAGGCGCGCGCCGATTTCGAACAGGTCTTTTCCAGGAAGGAAATGCCTGCCGAGATGGAGACCTTCAGGGTGGAGAGCGCCGGCAGGCTGAGTCAGATCCTGGTCGCCTCCGGTCTCTGTAAAGGAATGAACGAGGCCCGCCGCCAGCTGACCCAGGGCGCGGTGCGGATCGACGGCGAGAAAGTCATGGAAGACGCTACGTTCCAGCCCAGGGACTGCGTGCTGCAGGTGGGCCGTCGCCAGTTCAGGAAACTCACGGTCCGATAAAAGAATGCGAAAAACGCTGACGGCCGCCGGTATATGCCTGCTGCGGATGCTTCACTGGCCCGCGGCCCTTGGCGCCCAGATGCCCGGCCTGCCGGTCGACGCGTACGGCATGTTCATGGGCGCCCAAAAGCCGGCCGCCGCCGCCGGCGCCTGGGAGGCCAGGGTTAAAAGGATATCCGGGGATGTGCGGCTCCGCCGCAGGGGCGGGGATTGGGAAAAGATGGACGGGGAGACGGAACTGGGGGCTGCGGATTCGGTAAGGACCGCCGACGGGACCGCCGAACTGTATCTTGACGACGGGGCCGTCATGTATCTGGAGAGAAGCACCGAGATATCGGCCGATTCCCTTTCCAGGAAGGACCCGACGTTCACTCTTCTGTACGGAGGGATATCCGCCAAGTTCCGCGAATCCTCCGGCGGGGCTTTGAACGTGCAGCTCCGTACCCCCGCGGGGATCTGTATCGCCTCGGGAGGAGAATTCGCGGCGGAGTATTCCAGACTGGTGAAGAACGCCGGTTTCGCCGTATACGACGAGGGCCGGGCGGCGGTGAAGGTCCAGGACGTCAAGGGGGCGGTCCTGGGCGAATACGAGCTGGAGAAGAACATGGAACTTTCCTTCGTCTCCGGCCAGAAACGGTTCAGGTCCGCTCCTCTGTTCCGTATGCGGCGCTACAAGGCCCGCATAGCCGCGATGCGCCCTGTCCTCGCGTCGCTCCGCGGCGCGAAGAAGAGGCGGGAAGCCTCCGCAGGTGCGGCGGCCGGTCCCGCGGGGAAGGCGCCGGCGGCCGTCAGGGCCCGGCGCTCTAAGCGTTCCGAGGGCCGGAAGACGACGGAGAAGGAAGGCCCTTCTCCGGCCCCGGAGAAAAAGACCGGCGCATCCCCGGCGAGCGCGGAAAAGAAGCCGAGATCCCCGGCGGTCGGACGACTCGGGCGGGCGGTGCCTCCGATATAGGCGGCGTATATGCGCTTGTTCATCGCTTCCAGGGTATCGGAAGGGGTCCTTGCCGGAATAGAGAGGTTCCTGGAGCCGCTGAGGCCGTCGTTCGGGGATTCCGTGAAATGGGTCCCCGCCCGGGATATGCATCTGACCTGGGTTTTCTTGGGAGAGGTAACGGAAGCCGGCGCGATCCCGGCGGTACGGACGCGGATGGCGGAGGCCGCCGGAGGCTGGGGACGCGTGAACGTCGAACTGGGAGGCCTTGGCGGTTTTCCCTCCCTGGACAGACCCAGGGTCCTCTGGCTGGGATTCGGCGCGGGAGCCGATAAGCTTTCGGAGCTGACCCGGCGGCTCAGAGAGGGCCTGGAGAAGGACGGGTTCCGGCCGGACGGAGAGTTCGTGCCGCATCTTACCCTGGCCAGGGTGAAGGCCGGCCCGCCGGCGGGAGCGCTGACCGCCCTTTCCGGGGCGGCGGCGGAGTTCGCCGGGACGAAAGAGTCCTTTTTC
This sequence comes from Elusimicrobiota bacterium, assembly GCA_022703115.1. Lineage (GTDB taxonomy): Bacteria > Elusimicrobiota > Elusimicrobia > Elusimicrobiales > UBA9959 > YA12-FULL-51-18. The sequence goes on along the minus strand of JAKLEK010000011.1, from coordinate 10,166 downwards.
TCCCTGGAACTTATGGAAAGCAGGCTCTCCGCGGCCGGCGCTACGCATAGGGTCCTGTATTCGAGCGTATTGGCATGAAACTCAGGAATATTTCTGCGAGCCTGGTCCTGCTGGCTGTACTGGCTGGAGCTTATTTTTTCTGGCCGGGCGGTAGCGTGAAGGTCGTCATCCCGGAAGGCTCGTCCGCCGGCCAGGTAGCGCTCCTGCTGAAGAAGAACAGGGTCGTGATAAGTTCCGTCTGGTTCAGGGCCATAGTCAGGGCGACCGGTACAGCCAGGAAAATAATGCCGGGGGAATACACTTTCCGCCGTTATATGTCAGCGGAAGAGGTCCTCTGGCGCCTGCTGCACAGCACTTATATCAACAACGCCAGAGTGGTCATCCCCGAAGGCTGGCGCATGGAGCAGATCGCCGAGCGTTTGGCCGCCAACGGGGTCACGGATAAGGCGCGGTTCGAAGAACTTGTCAGGAAAGAACGTCTCGAAGGCTACCTTTTCCCCTCCACTTATTTCTTCAAGAAAAATACTCCCGCGCGGGAGGTCATAAATTTGCTAAAATCGGAGTTCGACCGTCAAGTGCGGCCGATGTTCTCTAAAGGTTTTCCGGCCGGGTTGGACGAAGGCAAGGTCCTTGTTCTCGCCTCTATTGTCGAGCGGGAGGCCGCCATCGCCAACGAACGTCCGTTGATAGCGGCGGTCTACCTCAACAGGTATTATAAGCGGATGCCTCTTGAGGCCGATCCGACGGTACAGTACGCTCTCGGTTACAACGAAAAGGAGCGCACTTACTGGAAAAAGCGCCTGACGTACAGGGACCTGGAAGTCAGGTCGGCTTATAACACCTACGAGGTGGGAGGCCTTCCTCCGGGGCCGATCTGCAATCCGGGCGCGGATTCGGTCAGCGCCGTTCTCAATCCGGCGAAGATAGACGCGCTTTACTTCGTCGCGGACAGGAAAGGCAGGCATATTTTCAACGTCAGCTTCAGCGAACATAAGAAGGCCAAGCATCGCGTGGAGCAGGCGGCCAGGGAGAAGGATTGACGGCCGCTGGTCGGCGGATGGATACGGGCGTGTAGCTCAGCTGGGAGAGCGCCTCGTTCGCAACGAGGAGGTCAGGGGTTCGATCCCCCTCACGTCCACCAGATTCTAAAGGCGATATCGGTGTTCCCGGACGGTTCAGAGAGATAATATGGCAGCGGAATATTTCCCACTCAAGAAGGACGTGAGGCTCGAATACAGGTACAAGAGCTCCGAATTCGACGGGGCGGCGAAGGTGTTCGTGGACTTCCTTTCCGTGGCGAAAAAGCCGGGCAAAACCGTGGCCCAGGTCCGCATGACCTTCGAACTTCGCGACACCCACACCGACAATTACAGCGTTACCAGGGACCCCAAATGGCTGACCGCCGCCGACGGCATCGTCGTCGGCGGCCGGAAGGAATTCCCGCTTCCCCCCAGAAAAGGCGCCCAATGGGAAGAGTCCCCCGATTCCAGCGAGATAGTCTCCCTGACCGATAAGGTCTCGGTGAAGGCCGGGAAGTTCAAGAACTGCATGAAGATAGTCACCAAGCTGGACGGAGGCCGCTCCGGCCGCTCGGTCCGCTACTACGCACCCGGCGTCGGCTACGTTTTCGAGGAATACGACGGCGGAGACAAGGTCTGCGAGATGGAGCTGGTCGCCGTCGGAAAGGTCCCTCCCGCCCCCCCCTCCAAGAAGAAATCGGAATGAACCTCATGACGGTTAAAGAACTGCTCGGCGCTCCGGCGGTACGCAAGGATATTACCGTTAAGGGGTGGGTAAGGACCCGGCGCGATTCCAAGTCCTTCTCGTTCGCGGAAATAAACGACGGTTCCACCCGCGAGAATCTCCAGATAGTGTTCGAGCCTTCGGCCGGGGATTTTACGGCCGTGCTCCCGCGAATGCAGACCGGGGCGGCTGTGTCTGTGCATGGCGACCTTCTGGAGGCGCCGGCAGGGGCCAAGCAGAAGGTGGAGCTGCGCGCTAAGCGGGCCGAGATCTACGGCGATTGCGACCCGGAAAAGTACCCGATACAGAAGAAGAAGACCTCGGACGAGTTCCTGCGCACGGTCGCCCACCTCCGGCCGCGGACCAATAAATACGCGGCGATGCTGCGCATACGTTCCGAGCTGGCTTTCGCAGTGCACAAGTACTTCCGCGACAACGGTTTCTTCTACGTGCATACCCCCATTTTGACGGCGTCGGACTGCGAAGGCGCGGGGCAGATGTTCGGCGTTACCAGCCTGGACCTGGGCGACCTGGCCGCTCTGCCAAGGAACGATAAGGGCGGTATAGATTTTTCCAGGGACCTCTTCGGCAAAAGGACGTTCCTGACGGTCTCCGGACAGCTGGAAGGCGAGACCCTGGCCCTGGCGCTGGGCAGGATCTACACGTTCGGCCCGACGTTCCGCGCCGAAAATTCTAACACCTATCGCCATTGCGCCGAGTTCTGGATGATAGAGCCTGAAATGGCCTTCTGCGAGCTGGACGAGGATATGGCCCTGGCCGAAGATTTCGTGAAGAATATCACCGGCCACCTTCTGCGCGACTGCGCCTCCGATCTGGACCTTTTCGCCAGATTCGTGGACAAGGACCTGTTCGCCACTCTGGAGAACGTCACCGCCAACAAGTACGAGCGCCTGGCCTATACCGACGCGGTCGCCCTGCTGGAGCCTGAGAACGCGCGCTTCGAGACGAAGGTGTCGTGGGGAGTGGACCTGGCCTCGGAGCACGAGAGGTTCCTTACCGAGAACTATTTCAAGAAACCGGTGATACTCTATAACAAACCGAAGAACTCCGCGGCGTTCTACATGAAGCTGAACGACGACGGGCGGACCGTGCGCGGCATGGACCTGCTCGTCCCCAGGATCGGGGAGCTGATCGGCGGCAGCGAACGCGAGAACCGTCTCGACGTGCTGGAGAGCAAGATGGCCGATATGAAGATAGATCCGGCCGCTTACTGGTGGTATCTGGACCTGCGGCGTTTCGGTTCAGTCCCGCACTCCGGGTTCGGTCTGGGTTTCGAACGCATGATGATGCTGGCGACCGGCATCTCCAATATCCGGGACGTTACCGCCTATCCGCGCGTGCCCGGCTACGCCGAGTTCTGAGGCGTACCTGCCGCGCTCCGCGTCCGCACATCCCCTCGCTTAAGAGAAGCGAATATTCCCAGGAACGACAGCGCCGAGAAGATATATACGGCGGTACTGAAACTGGAGAGGAACCGGTCGAGGTTGCCGGGTCCGATCCTGTCCCCTCCTATCGAAAGCGAGAACAGAAGCATTACCACGGCCATGCTGGACATCTGGCCGCCTACCCGCATCGTAGCCAGCAGCGAAGAGGCCAGACTATAGGCGCGCGGCTCCACCGAAGCCATTACGGCGTTGGTGTTCGGACTTGCGAAAAGGGCCAGTCCAAGGCCGAGCACGCCGAGTCCGGCGGCTATGACCCATATCGGAGTTAAAACATCCATCCCGGAGAAAAAAAGCAGTCCGGCCGTGGTCAGGGCCATTCCCCAGGAGGAGACGACCCTCGGTTCTATCCTGTCCGACAGGCGTCCGGCCAGCGGAGAAAAGACGGTCATTACCAGCGGCTGCGCCATCAGCAGTGTCCCCGCCCGCCCGGGTCCCATGCCCTTCACGTACTGCAGGTAGAGGCTCAGCAGGAAGGAGACCGCGAAGGACGCGCAATAGCTGAGCAGCGCGGCCAGGCAGGAGTATGCGAAGACCTTGTTCCCCAGGAAGGAACGGGCGCCGAGGACCGGATGCCGGGCGCCGTCCTCAAGCCTGAGGAAAGCGGCCATGCCGGCTCCTCCGGCCGCGAGCAGCAACAGTCCTCTGACGGAGGCGGCTGAAGAGGCGCCCAGCATCGCGGCGGCCAGCGAAAGAACGTAGAGGGCCGCCCTTCCTGGCTCTAAGACCGCTCCGCTTTCACCGCGCCATTCCCCCCGTACCCGGGCGCGCAGCAGGTACAGCACCGCGGCTCCCATCGGTATGTTGAGATAAAAAATGCTGCGCCATGAAAGGCTTTCGACCAGTATGCCGCCCAGGAACGGGCCCAGCGACAGTCCCAGGTACACCGAAGACGAGACTATCCCGAGCGCCCGTCCGCGCCGGGCCCCCGGGTATACCGAAGTGAGCATGGCGACAGAAGTGCCGAAGATCATGGCGCTGCCGAGGCCCTGCAGAGAGCGGAACATGATCAGCTGCCAGCCGCGTCCAGCCATGGCGCATAAGGCCGAGGCGGCGGTGAAGACGGCGAAGCCGGCGGTGAAGACCCGTTTCCGCCCGTATATATCCGCCGCCCGGCCGGCGGGCACGAGGAAGACCGTGGATACTATCAGGAAGGACAGGGAGATCCAGCCCATGGCCAGCGCGTTCATTCCGAGGTCGCGCGAGATATGCGGCAGCGCCACGTTTATGGCGGAAAGCATGAAAGGGGTCGAGAACGAGGCTATGGCGGCGACCAGCAGCACCGTGTTTGGGTCGGTCATCAGCGATATTCTATAATTTTATCCCCGGCTCCGGCTCCAATGGGGCCGCCGGGCCGAGGCAGGGCATTTAGAGGCGCGCGACGGAGGAACTGATTATGGACAGGGAACAGACGCTGGAATTGCTCAGGCGGCACGTCAAGAACGAGAACATGGTGCGCCACTGCCTCGCGGCCGAAGCCGTTATGCGCGCGCTCGCCGCCCGGTTCGGGGAGGATGCGGAGAAATGGGGCCTGGCCGGCCTGATACACGACGTGGACGTGGAACTTACCGCCGGCGACGCCGCCAGGCATACCCTCGAGGCGGAAAAGATACTGCGCGATCACGGCTGCGCGCCGGAGATAGTCGAGGCCGTGATGATGCACAACGAGGCCGCTTCCCTGAAGAAGAGGGAAGACAGGTTCCATAAGGCTCTGGCCGCCGGGGAAACTATTACCGGCCTGATAACTGCCACCGCCCTTGTCTATCCGGACCGCAAACTGGACGGCGTCAAGGCCTCTTCGGTGCTGAAGCGCATGAAAGACAAGCGTTTCGCCGCCTCGGTGGACAGGAAAGTCATTCTCGAGTGCGAGCAGATCGGCGTCCCTCTCCCTGAGTTCGTGGACCTGGCCCTTACGGCCATGCGCGGGATATCGGAGCAACTGGGAATGTAAGCTGTCAGCCGCCGGAGATGAGCCTCTGTTTTTCCCATTGGCCGAAGGCCTGCCCCCGGGAACAGATGGTCCTGAGGGCCTTCTCCGTTCTTGCGCTCAGAGGCGCGGGAACCTTTCCGGCGAACGCGGTCTGCGGCAGCGGCATGAAGGTATGGGCGTGGATCCTGGCCCCCATGCCCGTGAGGTCGGCTATCACCTTCAGGGTGAGCTCGGCGTCCGTTTCCGTCTCGCCCGGCAGCCCGAATATGAAATCCACGTCCGTCTCGAATCCGGCTCCGGCCGCCAGACCTACCGCCCTGTAAACGTCCTCTACCGTGTGTCCGCGTTTTATGGCTTCAAGCATCCTCGGGCTGCCGCTCTGCGCTCCTATTACCAGGCGTTTGTTGGCGGCGTAGCGCCGAGTGAGGGAGAGGGTGTCGCGGTCGACGTGCTCGGGCCTCACCTCCGACGGGAAAGTCCCGAAGAATATCTTACCGTCGGCTCCTACCGCCTCCCGCGTTCCTTTGAGGAGCGCTTCCAGCTTTTCCGGGACCGGAGCCCTTCCGTTCTCCGATCCGTACGCGAACGCGTCAGGGGAGAGGAAACGTATATCCCTGAGCCCCTCGGCCCTCATACGCGCCGCCAGCGAAAATATATTCTCCAGGCTCCTGTGACGCTGCCTGGCGCCGAACAGGCGCGGCGTCTGACAGTAGGAGCAGAGGAAAGGACAGCCCCGCGTTATCTCGATGTAGCCGAACATCCTCCATCTGAGCGAGAACGGCGGGAAGGCGTCCAGTCCCTGCCCGGCCTGACCGCTGATGATCCCTGATCCGGGCCGCTTGCCGTCCAGGATGTCGCGCGCGAGGCCTGTCAGGACCGCCTCTCCCTCTCCCTTTACTACCGCGTCGGCACCCATTGCCAGCACCTCGTCCGGAGCGCCGCTCGGATGCGGTCCTCCGGCGAGTATCAGCGCCTTTCCTGAAAAGCGCCCGCGCAGGCGGGCTATCAGGCCTGCGAAGCGCCCGGATTGGCAGGTGAAGAAAGACAGCCCTATGACCGTCCGGCGCCCTTTCTCAAGAGAGGACCGGACGGTCTCCATAAGGGAGTTCTCGTCTTCGGCGAGCAGCACCTCGACCCCTTCCAGACCGGAACTTTCCAGGGCTCCGGCCAAGGCGTTGAATCCGCTGCGGTTCTCGCGGAGATAGAGGAAAACGATATCGAGTCGGGTTCGCATATGCGGCTGTTCCGGTGCGGCGGCGCTCCGGACGAGGTTCCGCTCAGGGAGCGGAAACGGTATCCGGCGGCGTTTCCCGCTCATGGCGCTTAGCGAGCGAAACATAAGCCAGAGCGAACGCCATGTTCAGCCAGGGCATGAAGACTAGTGTCTTGAGAACGAACGCCGTGACCGCCCACGGCCTGAAGTCCATAGCCAGGCGCATATGCAGGACGGTGCCTTCCGCCGAGATTATACCGGGGGTCATTACCTCCAGCGCGGCCCAGAGCATGCCCAGCGGGAAGAGCCTTTCCTTGAAACCCTGGGTTATCGCGGAGCTGTAACGGAAAGAACCTCTCACTCCGGTCTTCCTGTCCAGCACCGAATACTGGGCGAAGACGAAGGCCAGACCCCAGATGACGCCCGGGAGGACCAGCAGCAGAAGGCCGCCGGTAACTATGAGCCCGTACAGAAAGGATACGGCGACGGCCGCCGGGAACACGGAGAATCCCCGGAAAATATCGCCGTAGTCCGTCCGGCCGTCGCGCGCGATATGGACGAAGAACAGGTTCATGCCCGCGGAGAGAGGCGCTCCCACCAGAAGTTCCCAGGGCATGGCGTACCATCTGTTGCCGAAATGCTTCCAGATGAGGATAGCCGGCAGCACCGCCAGCGCCTGGAAAGCGAGCACCGCGGGAAAGATCCGGTGGAGGTTGTCCAGACAGGCGTCCCAGCCGTCCTTCATCCAGACGAACGCGGGCGGGCCGTAAGAGCTCATAGGCCCGCCGCCTTGCGGTAAAGAGTTTCGGCGCGATAGGAACTCCGCACCAGCGGTCCGCAAAGCGCCGCCCTGAAACCCATCCTCTCCGCTTTCTCCTGCCAGGCCGAGAACTCCTCGGGGCGCACGTATCTCGAGGCCTGAAGGTGCGCTTTGGATGGAGCGAGGTACTGTCCCATGGTCAAAATATGGCAGCCGTGGTCCAGAAGGTCGGCCAGGACCCGTTCCACTTCCTCTTCCGTTTCTCCCAGCCCCAGCATAAGCCCGGACTTCACCAGCGTTCCCGGGCGGCGGAGCGCGGCGGTCCGTATGAGTTCCAGGGAGCGCCGGTAGTCGGAGCCGGTCCGGACGGACGGATAAAGAGAGGGAACGGTTTCCACATTGTGCCCAAGAACGTCCGGGGCGGCTTCGAGTATGACGTCCAGCGCTTTAAGGTCTCCCCCCAGGTCCGGTATCAGGGGCTCGGTCCTTACGGTCCTGTTGCCGGATGCTTTCCTTATCTCGCGCAGCGTCGCCGCGAAGTGGGCCGCCCCTCCGTCCGGGAGATCGTCCCTGGTAGGGGAGGTAAAAACCACGTAGCGCAGGCCCCACTCCGCTGAAAGCCTCCCCGCGCGTTCCGGTTCCCCTGGGTCGGGCGGCGCGGGCTTTCCCCTTGAAACGGCGCAGAAGCGGCAGCGCCTGGTGCAGACGCCGCCGAGTATCAGGAAAGTCGCCTCGCCTTCGCCGAAACATCTGCCTTTGTTCGGACAGAGCGCGTCCTGGCAGACGGTGCGCAGGCGCGCGGCAGCCAGCTGCCCGGCGGTTACGGAGGCCGAGCTTCCGCGCAGTTCGGCCTTGCTTCTTTTCACTTCTTCTAGTATCCAGGAAGGGTACATAAGGGCGCAGTTCGTGATGCTCGAGGCGCGGAGCGCGGATAGAGGGCGCGTGAGAAGGGCGAAGCCGCCGTCAGACGGCCGCTCTTTACCCTTCGCTCTTTACGTCGTCGATACGCAGATGCAGTTCTTTCAGCTGCCTGTCGTCCAGACGCGACGGCGCGTCGGTCATCAGGCACGCCCCGCTGGTCGTCTTGGGGAACGCGATGACATCGCGTATGGAGTCAGTGCCGCATATGATGCCGATAAGGCGGTCGAAACCTATGCCGATGCCTCCGTGCGGCGGGGCGCCGAAATCCAGGGCGTTGACTATCATGCCGAAGCGCCTCTGGATCTCATTCGGTGAGTAGCCCATTAGGCCGAAGATCTTCTCCTGCACGGCCCTGCTGTGGTTGCGGACGGAACCGGAACCGAGTTCCACGCCGTTAAGGACGAGATCGTACTGGCAGGACCTGACGCCGCCGGGGTCCGTATCCAGTTTGCGCAGTTCCTCCGGGAGAGGAGCGGTGAAAGGATTATGTGTGAAGGTCCAGTGTCCGGAATCCGGGTCTTTTTCCAGCAGCGGGAAGTGCCTGACCCAGAGAAATGCCCACTTCTTAACGGCGGCCGGCTTCAGCCGGGCTATAAGTTCGTTGCGGACCATGCCCATGTGCCGGGCGGTGGCGGAGCGTTCCCCGGCGCAGATGAAGAGTATGTCCCCTTCCCCGAGCGAGTAGAGGGTCCTGAGGCCGGAGAGTTCGGCCTCGTCCAGGAATTTCAGCGTGGGAGAGTCGAACTTGCCGTCCTTGAATTTCAGCCAGACCAGCCCTTTCGCTCCGTTCTTCTTCAGGAGTTCGGTGAGCTTGTCTATCTCGCCGCGCGAGTAAGCGGCCCCGCCTTCTCCTTTAATTCCCCTCACCACTCCGCCGGCGTCCAGCGCGCCGCGGAAGACCTTGAACCCGGAATCAGCGAAGATCGACGAACAGTCCTTTATCTCCAGGGAGAAGCGGAGGTCCGGCTTATCGGAACCATAGCGGAGCATGACGTCCTCGTATTCCATCTCCGGGAAAGGGGTCTCTATCTTCTCCCCTGTCCGGTCGAAGACCTCTTTCATCATGCCCTCCACCACCGCCGCCACGTCGGCTTCGGTGACGAACGACATCTCAAGGTCTATCTGAGTGTGTTCCGGCTGCCTGTCCGCGCGCAGGTCCTCGTCCCTGAAGTTCCTCGCGAGCTGGAAATAACGGTCCATTCCGGAAACCATCAGCAGCTGCTTGAATACCTGCGGGGACTGGGGCAGCGCGTAGAAGCTGCCGGGGGCGCCACGGGCGGGCACCACGAAGTCCCTGGCCCCTTCCGGGGTAGATCTGGTCAGGACCGGGGTCTCTATCTCGTTGAAACCGAGGGAATTGAGGTAGGCGCGCACCACGTTGGCGAGCCTGCTCCGCAGCACCAGGTTCCTGGCGATGCGAGGCATGCGCAGGTCAAGATAGCGGTACCGCAGGCGGGTGTCTTCGTTGACCCCTGCGTGCTCGCTGAGTTCGAAGGGCAGGGGCTGAGAGGCGTTCAGGATTTCCAGGGTCTCGGCGACCACCTCGATCTCTCCGGTCGGCATGTTCTTGTTGGCGTTGGCGCCGGGGCGGGCCGAAACCCTGCCGGTCACCCTAAGGACGAACTCGCTCTTCAGTTCTTCGGCGGCCTTGAACACCGGGCTTTCCGGCCCGACTACGATCTGGGTTACCCCGTAGAGGTCGCGGAGATTTATGAAGATGACGCCGCCGTGGTTGCGTTTAACGTCCATCCATCCGCACAGGGTAACGGTCCTGCCTATATCTCCGGCGTTGAGTTCTCCGCATGTATGGGTGCGTAAAGCTGTGGAAGTCGTTGACATCGTGGCTCCTTCTGCCGCCGTCCGCTAACCGCCGTTCATCAGCTTTTTCAGTTCGGACAGCAGGCTTGCCGAGGGCATGGTCAGCTGGTCGCGTTTCTCTTTAAGGAATTTCACCGTGCAGGACGAGTTCTTGAGCTCGTCCGCTCCCAGCAGCAGGGCGAACCGCGCCCCGTCGCGCTTGCTGCGGATCAGTATCTGGCTGAGACGGTCGAACAACAGCGCCCGATTGGGAAGATCGGTCAGCGGATCGTAAAACGCCAGATAGCTCAGTTGCTGCTGGGCGCGCTTCTGCTCGGT
>JAKLEK010000109.1 GCA_022703115.1 Elusimicrobiota bacterium | reverse complement strand
GACGGGGTCCAACAATCTGGTGAATTCCATTCAGCAGGGCAAGGTCCGCAGGCTGGACGGAACGGCGGCGGGCACGTTCAACGTGAATTCCCTGCCGAAGATCGGCTTCAATTACGCGAAGAACCGCACGGATTACAACCTGCTGCAGCGCCGCGACGACAGGGACTCGTATTCCGGCAACATGACGTACACTTCACCTCTCAACTTCTTCGCCCTGCCGAACACCATATCGGCCAACTATTCGATGATCACCAACAAGGTGGCCTACAACTCGGTGGAACTCACCACCACCGCGGCGGCCGGGCTGTACAACACCACGGAGCGCACGGACATGTACGGCGGCAAGCTCGGCTTCACTCCCTGGCGGGGCTCCTCCTTCAACCCGGGATACTCCCTGCAGCAGGTCAAGGAGAAACGGTACCGTCTCTCCACGCCGGACCTCGTGGAACGATATCCGAAGTCCATGCAGCAGACGGTGGAGTTCAACTCCAACTTCATGTTCTTCCGCTGGTTCAACCCGTCCGCCAACTATACCATGACCCTGACGGAGAACAACAATCTCAACGCCCTGACCGTCACCAAGCTCTCGACTTCCGCGGTCTTCGAGGCCGGCGAGCTCAAGACGGTGAACCGCACCGCCCAGGGCGGCGTGAACCTGACCATAAACATGAACGACCTGATGCCGCGCAACCGCCTGCTGCGCTCCATGGTGCTGTCCTCCAATTATCAGACCCAGGACGGCGACTCCTGGCAGAACCTGGGCAAGGACCAGGATATAAGGTGGAAACTCTGGCTGCGGGACTCCTTCAGGGCTAAGAACTATTTCGCGCAGAGGAACTCGCTGACCCTGCGCGATACCGTGAGCTCCTCCCAGCGCTGGCAGCCGTTCGAGAGCTTCGGCCTCAAAGGGGCGCTGGCCCCCGTAAGGACCATCAGCATCACCAACAATTTCTCCAATTCGGTGCAGAGGTCCGAGGTTACCGGGACTGTGACCAGGAGCGTAAACCGCACCCTTCCCGACGTCATCTTCTCGATCTCTCAGCTCGAGTACCTGACCCATACCTCTCGCTGGGTCCAGAACAAGACGATGAACCTGAAGTATTCCAAGAACACCAGCGAGACCAAGCTGATAAGCATGGACGTCGCCGAAGGTTACGGCAGCGACCTGAGGTTCAAGCTGCTTAACGCCCTGGACATGGCCATGAGCTATAACGCCAGGCTCACCAACAGAAAGGACCTGCGCCAGAACCTTAAGGTGCAGAGTTCCAAGCATCAGGACGCGACGTTCCAGAGCGCCTTCGATTACGGCAAGTTCCGCTTCACCCCCAAGGTCGACTATTCCCTCGACGTGGCGAAGGGCGGCCTCGGAATAGTGACCCAGAACACCCAGGTCATCACCCCCAGCCTGCTGATAAAGGCCGACACCCAGCTGCCCAGGGGGCTGAAGCTGCCTTTCGTAAAACGCATACTCTCTTTCACCAACCGAATAACCTGGACCACCACCCTGACGTACGCATTCAAGAAGTCGCCGATAACCCTGGCGGACAACAACCGCCTGTTCACCCTCAACTCCAGCGCCGATTACGAGGCGGCCAAGAACCTGCGCCTGACCTTCAACGCGGGGATACAGCGTTACTGGCACCGCTACGTCAAGGAGGACGAGTATATCTCGTACCAGGGCGGCTCTACCCTGACCTTCCAGTTCTGAGCGGAGGACGGAATGCGCGCGGACCATACTTTTAGCGGACGGCTGCCGCTCGCCGCGATGCGGCTAGCCCGGAGCGCGGCTCTTCTCGCGCTGCATGTGCTATTTCCCAGGACATGCCCGCACTGCAGGGAAGACCTGCCTTTCCGTGAGGAAGGACCGCTGTGCCGCGGCTGCGAGGACTCCCTCGAGCCCATTCCGGAACTATGCTGCGGGAAATGCGGGCTGCCCCTGGATTCAGGGGGAGAGCTGTGCCCCGGCTGCCGGAGGAGCGGCGGGCCGGCCATATCCGGTCCGGTGCGTTCCGCTTTCGCTTTCGGTCCCGCCGTCAGGTCCCTGGTCCACGCCTTCAAGTACCGCGGACGCGCGGCCCTGGCGGAGCCGCTCGGACTGCGGATGGCCCGCGCCTACGACCTCCGGCCCGAACTCAAACCTTATAATTTCGTGGTGCCGGTTCCTTTATTCGGCGACAGGGAGAAGGAGAGGGGCTTCAACCAGTCCGCGCTGCTCGCCGGGATCCTGGCCAGGGAAAAGGGGCTCTTCCTGCTCGAAGGCGCGGCGGAAAGGACGCGCGGCGGGTTGCCCCAGGCCGGTCTTTCACGGAAAGAAAGGCGCGCCAACGTTAAAGGGATGTTCAGGGTCCCGGACCCGGCCCTGGTAAGGGGCAGACGGATACTGATCGTGGACGACGTGGCCACCACCCTTTCCACCGTAGAGGAACTGGCCGCGGCGCTTTCGGCGGCCGGCGCCGACGCTACCGCGGTGTTCACTCTGGCCAGGGAACCGGTAAAGGAGAAAGAGGGGGAGTGAAGCCGGCTAAGCGCGCGTCAGAACTCCACATCGAAGACGTGGGCGGAATAGGGGGACATTTCGTTCAACAGCAGCCCTTCCGCCAGGCTGTCCGCCTTGAAAGAGAAGAACCTGCCGGAAAGCTCCTCGAATATGGCGGTATCCTCGCCAGCACCCTTAATGGACGCCTTGAGCAGGCCGCAGGCCGGAGAAGCGGAATAATTGACCGCCACTATCTTTATCGTGCGCCGCTGCGCCCAGCTCCAGGCCAGTATGTTCCTGAACGAATGGTCCTGCTGTGAGCAGGGACGCACCTCCAGCAGGCTCCATTCCCCTCCGTGGAAAGCGGGATGGTCCACGATCTTCAGCAGTTTTTCGTAGAACTTCCTTACGGTCGGGTCCGCCCTGCTCTCCCATACCGCGTCCAGCTGCAGCGGCACCTTGCAGCGCAGTCCGGCCAGCTGAGCGTCGGTGTAGAACCTGAGCCCTTTTATCGTGGAGACCACTACCGCCGCGGCGCAGGCCTTCTCCCGCCCGAAGGCCTCGATGGAAGGCACCTCGTCGTGATTGTCTATGAAACGAACCGACCGCTTCTGGTACAGTCTCTCGGCGCGCAGATGACCGCGTATCTCGTCGGCGCCCATGAAGCGAAGCCGGTCGTAAGTGACCTTGTCGTAGGTGTAGTCGAAACCCATCAGCTGGGCCTGCCACTCCAGGCCCCAGTAGACTTCCGCCAGGAAGATGAACTCCGGGTGGGCCTCCTGCACGGTCCGTATCGCGCCGCCCCAGAACTCCTCCTCCGGTTTCCTGAACCCGGCGCGGCCCAGGACCGCGCCCCAGGTGTTCTCGTGGATATCGTTCAGGGTCAGCATGACCATGTCACAGCGCACTCCGTCGCAGATATCGGCCAGGCGCATCAGCATCTCAAGTCTTTTCTCCCGGGTGCGCGGATTGAAATAGTTCAGCTGGGCGGTATCCGTCCAGGCCGGAAAATTAGGGTCCCGGCCGTAAGCCACGTAGGTCCTGCGGCCGTTGATCTCCGTTTCGAAGAACCAGTCCGGGTGTTCCCTGAAATCGCTCTCGGAACCGGTAATGAAGCACTCCGGACATTCCCGCAGGAACACCGAATCCCTGGCCGCGTGATTGGAGACGAAGTCCAGCAGGAGCTTCATCCCCATAGAGTTCAGTTTCTCCCTGAGGGCCTTCAGTTCCCACTCCTGTCCCAGCTCGGGGTTCAGCTTGTATTCGTACACTGCGTAAGGAGAGGACCCCACGGCCTCTTCCCCCAGGGCCGGAGCGGCCGCCTTTACCGCCGCGCTCAGCTTCGCGTCGGCGCGCGCGGCGGCCGCCGAAGCGGGACTGGGGGTCCATACTCCCATCAGCCATACGATATCGAAACCCAGGTGCTTGAGCTCCATCCATTCCTCTTCCGGAACGGACGAAATGGTCATCTCTCCGAGGGAATACTTCTTCCTCAGGGCTTTAAGCCACAGACGGGCGTTTATCTCTATCAGATGCGGGTTCGAGCGGAGCACTGTCTTCCCCCCCCCTTCGTGACCCTATTATATAAAATTTACCCGGGAACGCACGGGTTGCCAACCCGCCCGTTAAGGTTATAACATAACATCCGGACCGGCTTATGACCGACATCTTTAATAAGGCCGCGATCGCGGCCGCAAGCGCGGCTTTTACCCTGATCCTGGCGGAAGCCGCGCTCAGGCTGACCCCTTACGGCGCCATGGTCTCCCAGCGCTTCTTCCGGGTAGGGGAGTTCTCGGCTATCGGCGAGGATTACGATCTGGAACCGGACAGGCCGGAGCTTCTGACCGAATTCCCGGAAATGCCCTATAAGATATGGGCCAACGAGCTCGGCTGCTTCGACCGTCCCTATCTGGGGGAAAAAGACCCGATACTGCTTCTGGGCGACAGCTTCACCTGGGGCTTCTCCCCGTTCGAGAGCAAGTTCGGAACGCTGATCGAAAAGGCCCTGGGCCGCAGGGTGCTAAAATGCGGCGTCGCCGGCTACGGGACCCGCCAGGAACTCGAGAAGGCCAGGCGGATCGCGAAGCGCACCGCTCGGCCGAAGCTCATCATAGTGGGATATTTCAGCAACGACCTGGAGAACGATTACGCCTACCCTTCGATGGCGGTCAGGAACGGCGATCTGGTGATGCGCAGGAAGATCAGGGATTTCGATACCGGCGAGCTGGCCGCGGTCGCCGACTCCCGGCCCAGGGACGTAAGAAGCGTACGGACCTGGCTGGACGAGCACAGCATAATCTATAAACTCCTGAAACGGAACGCCGCAGCGAGGAAACTGGCCTCCCTGGCGTTCCCCGGGGCCAGGATAAGTCCGGTCCCGGCGGACATCTCCATGCGGGACCCGAAGGAATTTCCCTGGCTGGAAAAAGCCTGGAAAAAGCACGAAGACGGACTGCTGGAATTCAAGTCGTACGCCGACTCTATCGGCGCGCGGCTGCTGTTCGTGATCATACCGCAGATGCAGCAGGTGTACGGCCCCTTCCCGCCCGGCGTGAACGACGGCCGGGGATATTACAACCTGAGGCTCAGCGCCCTCTTCGAAAGCCGCGGGATCGAATATCTGGACCTGCTGCCGGCTTTCCGGGCCCATGCCGAAAGGAACCCCGGGACCCGTCTCTACTGGAAAGAGGACCACCATATCAACCCCGCCGGGAACAGGCTCGCGGCGGAAGAGATCCTGCTGAAACTCCGCGGCATGCCGGATCTTTCCGGCAAGCCACCCGGGCCGCGCTGACGCGCATGGCGCCGGCCGCTTTTATCCGGGAGTACCGCCGGCAAGCCAGCGCACGGCCAGCCTGTAGGACGCGAACGAGAAGAAGATGATGAGCGCGACCCCGATCAGTATCACCCGCCGGACCCAGAACGAATAGGCCCGATTGACCCGGGCCTCGGCGTCCGCGGTCTCGAACACCCACCACCCTGTCCCGCTTA
>JAKLEK010000108.1 GCA_022703115.1 Elusimicrobiota bacterium | reverse complement strand
TTCCCGGGGGAAGAGCATGGTGTGGAACATCGCGGTGTAGAATACGGATTTCTGGTCCTCGGTGGCGCCGTTCACGGTCAGCCGCGACAGGCCCTTGTCCCAGGCCGCGCGGGTGCGCCGGACCAGGGCGTCGAAATCCCAGTCCGGGACCTCGCGCCGCAAGTTCTCCCTGGCCTGCTCCACGGAGATGAAGGAGGCGCCTATCCTGACCCGGACCTGCTCGTCCTTTTTGGTCCTGAACCCCACGTAGGCGCCCATGCGCGTGCCGTACCTTTCGGCGGACTCTTTCCAGACCGTGCCTCGGTCCCAGGTGCCGAACGAGGAGAACTTCTTGTCGAACTGTATCACGAAGTAGCCTTTGAAGGACGGTACGTCCGGGCCTATGTCGTACGACATTCGGTCGGGATTATAGCCGGTTATCTCGTTGTTAGCGGGGTCTACTTTGACGTAGCCTTTGAGCTCCCTGGTGCGGCGGTCGAAGTTGTTCCCCCAGCAGGTCATGTCCGGGTTCAGGTCGATGCCCTGGATTATGAGGCGGGCTTCTTCGGATTCCGGATACGTGAAGCGGAACATGCCGGCGCGGCTGGCCGCCGCGATCTCCCCCCTTATGCGCCCTCCTTCGGGGGAGTCCATCCAGACCGAATAATAATGCGGTCTGGCCGTTTCGTCCTTATGAGAAAATTTAAGTTTTCTGTCCTCGGGCAGGACCTTGAGGCCGCCGATCTGGGGCATTACGGATACGTAGCCGTAGTCGCCCATCCAGACCGTGGGCTGGTGGCTGGCCATGAAGCCCATTATGGCGTTGTCCTCGTAAACGTACATCATGCGGCCCAGCTTGTTTTCGCCGGTCTGAGCCACGAAGTTGGTCATAGCGTGCGGCGTGCCCACGCAGGGCATGGTGCCGCCGCCGTCCAGGTTCTTTTTGAAGCCGGCGAAAGGGGTCCCTATCACCGTGTTAACGTAATCTACCGGGGATCTGACGGCTCCGGCCGGCGAACCGGCCCGCGGCAGCAGCGTCAGGCAGGCGGCTAGCAACAGCTTACGGGTCTTAAATATGGTCATTTTCAGGCTCCTGGCGACGCTGGGATACGATCCGGGACCGGGATATGATACCAAAAAGATAATGGGCCCGGTCCGCGCGCGCCCTGGCGCAATGTTCACAGTATGACATTTAGAGCGAGGGCCGGATAAGGGCCATAGGTTCTTCATTTTATAAGGCAAAGGGCCCAAAGGAAAATGGGTAAAGCGGCTTTTCCGGCGGCCCTGTCCTGGGCCAAAAGGCTCATACGCGCCAGGGCCGAAAGTCCCCGGCGGATTTCCCCTTTGTCCCTTGAGGCCGGGCGTTTCCGAGGCTAAACTATACCACTATAGGGTTTGGGGCCGGCGGTCTTCTCTGACACGCCGGGAATATTAAGGAGCTATATGAGGAAAGTCATAGTTGCGTTCATCATGCTTGGGCTGTCCGGCGGCGTCTATGCCGGGACCGCTTCGGAGCAGCTGGATTCCGCCACAGCGGCGGGCGCCGCAAAGGTAGAGTCGCCCGAGGTTTCCGCGCCTAAGGACGCGACATCGGCTTTCTGCCGGGATAATCCCATGGCGCCGGGGTGTCCTAAATACTGCCATACCGTGGGCTGGGGAAGCCCCATCTGCCCGCCTCCTCTCTACTGCGGAACTAACCCGAACGGATACGGCTGCCCGAAGAGCGCCGGAGAGAAGAGCGCCGACGAAGTTCTTTTCGATCCGGGCCTGGCCAAGGCAAGTTGCGCCTCTAACCCGAACGCGCCCGGTTGTCCTTTGTTCTGCAAGGACCATCACGCTTATCCGGGCTGTCCTTTGTACTGCCAGAGCAATCCTATGTCGTCCGCTTGCGGACACGTGCCGGCGTACTGCGGCACGAACCCTAACGGCTATAACTGCCCGAAGAGCGCCGGAGATAAGAGCGTCGGCGAAGAGGCTTTCGATGAAGGCCTCGCCAAGGCTAACTGCGCTTCCTATCCGGCGGCGCCCGGCTGTCCTTTGTTCTGCAAGGACCACCACGCCTATCCCGGTTGTCCGCAGTACTGCCAGCTGAACCCTATGTCGCCCGCCTGCCGGAAATCAGTGGAAGGGGCCGACGCCGCGACGGACGAGACCGGAGACATGAAGAAGGTGACGCCGGGCTATCCCAAGCCCCCCCATCCGCAGTATTGCCAGAGCCATCACGGCCTGCCTAGCTGCCGCTGAATCCGGCCGGCAGAGAGAGCGGCGGCGGGGTTGCCCGCCGCCGCTTCTCTTTTACCGGAGCGCGGTGTCGCCTCCGCCGCGCAATAACCTATAATTACATCGTAAGTTGTCAGGCCAATGGGAGAATCTGCGATGAGATATCTGCCTTTTTTCTTAATTCTGCTGGCGCCGGCTTCGGCCGCGGATGCCGGATCTCTGCTGGCCGAGCCCCCTCCGGGTTCGGTTAAGCTTAACGAGGTGGTAAGGTTCTCCGCGAAGGCGGGTTATCATTTCAACGTGGAGGCTCCGCAGAAATGCGGCGCGGGAGCAGCCTTGGAGGTGAGCTCCGGGACGGTGAAGTGCCAGTTCTCCATGGCCGGGGTCCAGGCGGTCAGCCTGAAATTGTGCGCCGAAAAACAGACCATGTGCCTTTTCGAGGAGTTCACGGTGAAGGTCAGGGGCCGTCGGGGCGCGGTGAACGCCGCCGCCCAGGTCACGGAGTCTCAGGCCCCCCCGCTGCCGGGTTTCCTGCAGAACGATATGCCGGCGGCGCTGCGCCGGGCTAGGGCGGAAGGCAGGCTGGTCTTCGCGGATATCTTTACCAAGTGGTGCCCGTACTGCCGTCTTATGGAGGACACGGTCCTTACCCATCCGGACTTCATCTCGGCGAGTTCCGGCATGGTGCGGGTGAGCATCGACGGCGACGCCCCGCAGGCGCGCGAGTGGCTGACCCGCTTCCGGCCTTCCGGCTTCCCCACGTACATAGTGATGGACGCCGGGATGCGCGAGATTGGACGCATGTCGGGTAACGCGGGACCGGAGGCGTTCTCCGCGTGGCTCAGGGAGCAGGAGCGCTGGAAGGGACTGCCTATAGCGGACGCTAAGGAGCGGGCCTCCTCCCTCGACGAGGCCGGGCGGCTGCGGGTGGCGAAGGTTTACATGTCGGAGAAGGAGTGGGCCAAAGCGCGCTCCCTCCTGTCCGGGATCGCCTCGCTCGAAGCGGAACATCTGGACGCCTCCTGTTCGCTGGAACTGGCGGCGTCCTCTACGGACACCTCGCGGCTGGCCGGCCTTTACCGGGACGCGATAGCCCGGTTTGACGGGAGCGACGGCCGTCCGGCCGTGCCCGGAGTGGTGGATTGGATAACCGCCCTGAACAGGCTCGATGCCGGGGCCGCCAAGCCCTGGCTGGAAGGCGCGGGGACGCTGGCCGAACGGCTGGTGTCCTCGAAGGAGGCCGCGTCCGGGGGCTATACCGCCGAGGACATATACGCCGCTCTTGGGGACGCGCTGGACGGAGCCGGAATGAAGGAGCGGGCCGCGGAGATGTATTCGAAGGCGGCGGCCGGCTACGGGGCGCGGGCCGAAAACGCCGGCAGGGCCGAAGCCGCCAAGGGGCTGCGCATGTCGCAGGCCGGTAATCTGGCCGCGGCCGGCCGCTATGGTGACGCGGCGGCGGTCTACGGCGAGCTCGCGGCAGCTTTCCCCGGGGAATATCCGTTCCATCGCTCGCTGGCCTCGATGCTGTTCAGGATGAAAAAATATCCCGAAGCCCTTCGGGAGGCCTCGCTGGCGGCCGGGCTGGCTTACGGCGACATAAGACTGGATATACTCTATCTGAAAGCCAGGATAGAGGCGGAAATGCGGGACAGGACCGCGGCTCTGAAGACCCTCGACGATGCCATAGCTTCCGCCGATCTGCCCGGCGACGCCCAGTTGAAGACGCACCGCGTTTACGCGAAACTGAAGGATTACCGGAAAGAAGTGGCCGCGCAGAAGTGAACCGTCCGGCCGCGCTATCGGACTAGTCAGGCCCGGTGTCGGGCCAACTTCGTAAAATACTATAATACCCGTGGCCGCTCAATGAGAACCGGGCATTACGCCCCCATAGCTCAATGGACAGAGCTCCTGCCTTCTAAGCAGGAGATCCAGGTTCGATTCCTGGTGGGGGTACGGTTCATTCACCGCGCCGGTGCGCCGAAGCCGGCCGCCGGCGTTCTACCGGAAGGCCGCTGAATGAAGAGACTTTTCCTCCCCGCCCTGGTCTGCCTGCTTTGCTCCTGCGGCCGCGGCTATTATTACGACGAGGCCGCCAGGCTGGAGCTGCAGGGAATGCCGCTTAAGGCGGCGGAATATTACGACCTTTTCGCCGCCAGGGATCCCGGGGACCCGCGGGCGCCGGCCGCGTTGTTCAGGGCGGCCGATATCTACGCCCGGAAATTCGGGCTCTGCTCCAGGGCGGCTCCGGTGCTGGAGAGACTGCTGAAGAACTATCCGGAGTACGCTTCCAGGCGGGCCGCGATGAAGACGCTGCTCGTCTGTCCGGATTATCTGCCGTTCGACCGTCCGTTCTCCTGGACCTACGGCGATTCGGATACCGGAGGGCTTAACGCCAGGCAGGTGTCGCGCGTGACGGATCTCTCTCCTTTCCGCGGCGCCTCCGTCACCAGGACCTACGCCGGCAGGAAGCTGGTGGCAACGCAGAAACGGAAATTCGAGCTCAGGGGCCTGGATATAGTGGAGGCCGGAAAAGGCCGGGATGCCCTGCTGCTGAGGTATCCGGTGGAACAGGGCCTTTCCTGGGTATCAGTTATCGACGGACGGCGGCTGCGGTTCACCGTTGAGGCCGTCGGCCTCAAGGTGAAGGTCAGGGCCGGAGAGTTCGAGAACTGCATCAAGGTGAAGCAGGCTCAGGACGGGGCGCCTTCCTGGGTGTACGAATATTACGCGCCGTGGGTGGGCAAGGTGCTGACCAGCGTGGCGGGAAAGAAATTCGAAAGCCGCGTTACCGAGCTTATAAAATATGAAAAAACGGAAAGATGACCCGGCGCCCGGGGAACCGGGACTTTTCGGCGACGTCCCGCCCGGTCCCTCCACGCAGGCGCGCGGTTCTTCCAGGTCTCCGCTGGCGTTCTCGTATTCCAAGATGTCCCTGTACGAGGAATGCCCCCTCAAGTACAAGTTCAAGTACATAGACAAGATAAAGGAAGAGCCCAAGTACTATTTCACTTTCGGGCATAGCATTCATCACGCCCTTGAGTTCCTTTACGCGGTGAAGGCCCCCCCTTTCCCGGCGCTGAACGAGGTGCTGGAAGCTTACAGGAAGGAATGGGGGCTTAAGTCCTACCTGGAGCGGGGTTATCGGGACCCGTTAAGGGCCGAGGAGGATTTCCGGAAGGGCCTGGAGATGCTCACCGGCTATTACCGCCACCACGAGGGCCGGCTGAAGGTCCCGTTCGCGGTGGAGTACGGTACCGACGTGGAAGTGGATGGGCTACTCGTGCGCATAATCGCCGACAAGATCGAGTATCTCGGCGGCGGGGAGATAGCGCTCACGGACTACAAG
>JAKLEK010000107.1 GCA_022703115.1 Elusimicrobiota bacterium | reverse complement strand
GAAGAAGTAGGCCGCGAAGACCGCCGCGCCCAGCACTATCACCACGGAGCCGATAAAGGTCTCGCGGTGGTTCTTGATCCAGTCCAGGGCCTTCTCCAGGAAGGTGGGTTCGGCCTGGACGGAACCGGTGGCTATCCATGAATTCTCTGGCATATGTCTCCTTGCTGACGCTTCAGATCTGACTGCCCTCTAGAGGAATCGAACCTCTATTTGAAGTTTAGGAAACTCCCGTTCTATCCGTTGAACGACGGGGGCGTATATCAATATTTTATCAAAGAAAAGACGTCGCGTCCCGCCAGTTTTTTGCGTCCGTCGAGAAAACCGAGTTCTATCAGCACGGCCACGGACTCCACTTTCCCGCCCAGCTTCTCGGCCAGTGAACATACGGCTCCGGCTGTGCCGCCGGTGGCCAGCACGTCGTCCAGCACCAGCACCTTCTCCCCCCTGCCCACCGCGTCCTCGTGCACGTGCAGAGTGTCCTCTCCGTACTCCAGCGAATAGGAGGCCGAGATCGTCCGGTACGGCAGTTTGCCTTTCTTCCGGACCGGCACCATTCCGGCCCCCAGGGCCAGGGCAACCGGCGCGGCCAGAATGAAGCCGCGGGCCTCTATCCCCATGACCTTCGTGATGCCGCGCCCTTTGTAGTTGTCGGCCAGGAGCCGCACGGTTTCGCTGAAGGCGGCATGGTCGGCCAGCAGCGGGGTGATGTCCTTGAAGACAATGCCTTTCTTGGGAAAGTCGGGCACGTCCCTGATGATCTCTTTCAGCCTTTCCACCGCAGACGGGGTCCGGATGTCGTTTTTCATTTATTTCTTACCGCCTTTATTCTGCTTCCTGGGCACATAAGGCTTGGTCGGCAGGGCGTCGCCGAGCAGGTCGGTCTTCAGCTTAGGCTGGTTCCATCCGGGCTGAAGATTGGTGTGGTCGGGACGGCGTCCCATCTCGATGAGCCCCATCCGGGCCGCGACGCGGCGAAGCCTCAGCAGAGCCCGCTCCTCTATCTGGCGCACGCGTTCCCTGGAGAGGCCGAGTTTCTTGCCGATATCGTTGAGCGTCATCGCGGTCTGGCCGGTAAGCCCGTAGCGCAGTTCTATGATCATGCGCTCGCGTTCGCCTATCTCTCCAAGCGCGTCCTTAAGCTCGTCGTGCAGACGCAGTATGGATATCAGGCTCTCCGGCGTCCCTGAGCCCTTGTCCTGCAGCATGTCGCCCACGGTATCGGTGTTCTCTTCTCCGAGAGGGGTCTCTATCGAGGAAAGTCCGGTGACTATCTCGGAGGCGTTGAGAGCGGTGCGCACCTGGTTGGCGGTCCAGTGCATCTGCCTGGCCATCTCGGCGAGCGTCGGGTCCCGGCCCAGCTTTCCGTGCATGGAGTCCCACTGCTTCAGCCATTTGCGCAAGGCGGTCCAGGCGTGGGGCGGGATGCGGATGGTCTTGGAGTTCTCCTCCACCGCCCGCCTGATGCACTGCTCTATCCAGTAAGTGGCGTATGTGGAGAACCTGTACCCCTTTTTCGGCTCGAACTTGTCGATCGCGTGCAAGAGCCCGAGGTTGCCTTCCTCGACGAGGTCCATAAGGTCCGCTCCCGGATAAAGGAAGCGCTTGGCGGTCGGGATCACCAGCTTCAGATTGAGCTCCATGATGCGCTCTTTAGCGCGTCTGTCCCCCCGCTTTACCCGTTTCCACAGTTCGTGGGATTCCTCCCTGGAGATCTTGTGGTTGATCTGGCTTATCTTGCGGATATACTGGTTAGTGGAATCGATGTTGACTTCCCGCAGGCTTTCCCGTTTGATGGGGGCCGGCGCTTCGTTCTGCGGCTGTTCCGTCCCGGTCTTCTCGTTGTCTTCGGACATTTTTTGCCTCACCTCTTCCCGCCGGTCATCCCGGCCGGGAGCTATCTATGACGAAACCGGACTCGTTCCCGCGCTCCGGCATCCCGTCCGCTGCCACCCGGGAAACCTCGGCGTAAGGGTGGCCGTTCCGGAGCCGGAGCAGAAAAGAGTCCACGTCCCGCTCCGCTCCCTGGACTTCGCCTTCCACTGAGCCGTCGCTCAGGTTCCGCACCAGGCCGGTCAGCCCGGCGCGGTCGGCCGCGTCCTTGACGAACCATCTGTAGCCTACGCCCTGCACGGAGCCGTAGGCCCTGAAATGAACCCGCATAGAATGGACCAGCGCCGCTGAGAACAGCCGAAATAATACTAAAAAGAATTCCGGCTAGGCAAGGCGCGGGCTTGACAAGGCAATAAGCCTGCCGCAAGCGGCCGGGAATGGACAGGCCAGCCTGGGTCGGGAGAGGCCCAAAGCTCCCAGACGTGTGTCTGGACGGATTGGAAAACGCGCGGCCCGGGTCCAAGCCCGGGCCGCGCATGCTTATGGACGGGGCGGTATCAGCGCCGCCGTGTGCTTTCGTTCGCTACGCCCCAATTCTTCAGGCGCATCTGCCAGTAACGGCTGGTTACCGGCAGGGGCTTCACAGGAGGGTCGTTCGGCGGCCGTCGGTAGGCGGATTCTACGTGCGCTTTCATGACGCTCACGACTTCGGCGGGGACGTTCGGAGACCACTGCCACATAGGCAGGGTCTCTTCCTGCGTAAGGACATAGGTGGTGTTGGCCTTGGTCCAGATGGTGTGGTCGGGGTCGTTCAGGTTCACTTCGGAGTATTTCATATGCAGCGAGAACTTGCCCACGGTAGCGTTCCATTCGGCTATGGAATTGTCTGGGTCCGCGGGGCGGTCGGCCCAGCCGTCGTACCGGCGGGCGACGTCCACTATATGCCAGGGAGTATCGGTCGGGGTCGGCACCCCGATGGTCCCGCCGACTTCCGTCCGGCCCACGATATCCCCCCCTCCGTCGGAGCGCAGGGGATTGCCGCTCAGCAGGAACGTCAGTTCCCCCGGCTTCGGTGCGGCCGGGTCTTTGGCGTGCTCGCGCATCCAGCGCGAGGCCACCTGCGCTCCCTGGCTGTGGCACATGACTATCTTCTTGCCGGGCGTGGCTTTGAGCATGGTATCCAGCAGTTTGACGCCGTCGGGTATGGAGTTCGTATCGAAGCTGGCCGGATAGTCGACCATGACCATCTTGTATGGCGGTCTGCTGAATACGCCCTTGAATTTCTCCGGCATGTTGTTCTCATGGGACATATTCAGGCCCATAAGGGTGAATACGGTGCCGGACGACGGCAGGCCTAATTTCGAAAGCGTGCTCTTTTTCAAGGACGGTCCCGCTGATACCGATACGGCGGTCGACAGGATGACGACCAGCGGATAGACCGACTTCCTTAATATGTTCATAAAGTCCCCCTTCAGCGTCGGATAGGTAACCCCAGCCCCTCTTTCTAGTATAACACCTATAAGTTAGATGTCAATAGATATTTTCCGGGTCTTGCCGGCGCCGCGGGACGGATGAAAAAAATGGAAGGTGAGGAAAGGCGGGAAAAAATGTATAATAATCCACGTATCGGGGCATAGTGAAATGGTATCACACGCCGTTCGGGTCGGCGGATTTACGGTTCAAATCCGTATGCCCCGATATCTTCTTTCCTGATGAGGTTCAGCCCTGCGCCGGGTTCCCGGCGGTCCCCTGTTTTCCGTGCAGAAGACGTTCCATTATGACGGCGGCTATGTCCCTGGCCGCGTAAGGCCTCGCCGCCGCGGCGATGTTGCTCTTAAGCGCCGCCAGCGCCCCCGGATGCGCCATATGGCGGCGCACCAGGCTTTCCAGGCTGCGGCCGTCCTCGGCGAATTCCGCCAGCCTGTTCTTCAGGAGAAATCGGGTGTTGCGCTCCTCCTGCCCCGGGAAGGGCGAAAAAACGATCATGGGCTTGCTCAGGGCCATGGTTTCCGCTATGGTAACTCCGCCGGCCTTGCCGATCACCAGGTCCGCGGCCTTCAGGTGATCGGCCGTGTTCTCGACGTATCCCTGCACGAGCCGGTAGTGCCTGGCTCCGGCCAGGCTCTTTTCCAGGGCCGCGTACAGCTTCTTGTTCCCTCCGCACAGTACCACCAGCTGCAGCCTGCCGAGCAGGTTTTTCAGGGACGCGGCCGCCAGGAGGATGTCGCCGAGCCCCTTGCTTCCGCCGGTGAGGAGGACCGTGAAAAGTCCCGGCGCGAGGCCCAGTTCTTTTCTTTTCCTCCTGGCGTCTTCTCCGAACATGAACTCCTTGCGGACCGGTATGCCGGAAGTTATTATCCTGTCGGACGGGATCCCGTTGGCTTTAAGGCCGGTCTCCGCGCTCCGCCCCGGGGAGAAATACAGTTCCACGCCGCGGGCCGGCCAGTAGGAATGCGCGTAGAAATCCGTCAGCACGGCGAACAGCGGGACGGCTCCGCCGGCCCGGCGCTGCGCCGACGGGTCGAGCTGCGCGCGCTTGGCCAGCAGCATCGCGGCGAAAGCGTGGGTGGATACCACGGCGCTCAGGCCGCGTTTCTGGACCGCGTCGGCGAAAGTCCTGAAATAGTACGGGAACGCCTTCGTCTGGAGTTTCTTGGTTACCTGGGCCACCAGGTCGTTGTCGTAAAGGTAGTCCCACAGGCCCGGTGTGCTGTTCAGTATCCCAAGGTAGGCCCTGGTAAGGATGAAACCGGCGTTCGGGAAGAGTTCCGCCAGATTTATGAATACGGGTTCTATGACCGGAGCCGGGAAGAAATCGGCCAGGGCCAGCGCCGCTGAATAATGCCCGGACGGTTCGTCGCCGTAGAGCAGCCCCACCCTTATCGGATATTTGGCGTTCCTCGGGTCCATCTCGGTCCGGAGGGTCAGGGTTTCTGCACCCGGCCCATGAAGACCACGCGCCCGGTCCCCCGCTCCTGTATAAGGAAGAGGAACGGCCTGTCGGCCCTGAATTCGGCCGGAGGCGCCGGCATGGACTTCAGCCCCATCGCGACGCCGGTCGCGGCGGCGGCTTCGGTGCCTTCTTCGTTGACCTCTACGAAGCCCTGATGTACGGCCTGCTGGATGTAGAGGTCCTTTTTTCCGTCCATGCCGGAAAAGTCGGCTTCCATCGCGAAGGCGGAGGGCATGCCCATTTCGGAGAGGACATCGCGCAGGTTATACCTGGCGTTAAGCGTGAATCTGGGTAGGAAGATGTCGACCGGTTCCATGGAAAGGTCCCGTCTCCAGGCCGAGACGCGGCCGGCCGAAAGCTCCGCTTCGAGCGCCTTCAGCCCTCCCTGCGCCGGAAGGATAAGCAGCATCGACATGCGGTCGTTCCTGTAGGGGAGCTCCAGGACCTGGAGCTCGTCCGCTTCCAGGTAATTGAAGCGGCCGCCGGTGAGGGACATCATGTCCGTCCGGACCGCAGTTCCGGAAGCCGGAAAGAAATCCGCTTTAGCGGTACGGGCCTTGTCGAAAGCAGAGGCCCAGGAGCCTTTGAAGTATACTGCGTCCACCAGCACCAGTCTGGTGAGTTCGGTCAGGGAGTCCTTCTGGAACAGGTCGGGAACCTTGCCGTGCGTCCTGTCCGAGGTCCAGGAGTTTATCTCCAGTCTGGCCTTTTCCGGAGCGGAGAAATCGGCGCTGAAAGCTTCGGCCCGGTAATATTTTTTCAGGGCGCGGGTATAGCTGGAGAGGAACTTGTGGGCGC
>JAKLEK010000106.1 GCA_022703115.1 Elusimicrobiota bacterium | reverse complement strand
CGATAATCTCAAAGCGATAAAAGGGGTCAAGCATTCCACGCTCAGCGTGACCAGCGCAGGCGCGTAATATTTTTTTCATCAATCGTGCTACGCTTACCAGATTAGTGGCATAACCCGGACGTATAAAAGGAGGACGACAGGCAATGAGAAAAGCGCTCATAATATCCCTGGCGGTCGCATCGATAGCCGGCCATGCGGCCGCGTTTCACCCGCTGATCACCGAAGACACCGGTTTTCTGGGAAAGAACAACCGGCAGATCGAAACGGGTTTCGAGCACTCGGTATCGAACGAAGGCAACGACCTCTTCGCTCGTTACCTGGGGACCGAGCTGTCGTACGGTATAACCGATAAAGCGGACTTTCTGATGTCCATCCCCTGGTCCTCCTGGACCTCCGGCGGCGCTTCCGAGAACGGCCTCGGCGACTTCGCCCTGGAGTCCAAGTTCGCGGTGGCGGAAAAATGGGGCTGGACCCTCGCCCTGAAACCGGGATTTTCCATCTGTACGGGCGACCACAAGAAAGGGCTTGGCGCGGGAAAAAGCGGTTTCTGGACCCATGCAGTAGCCGGCGCCGCTTCGGGACCGTGGCAGTACTACATTAACGCCGGCTATCTGCTGAACAAGAACTTCGCAGACGAAAGGGAGAACATCCTCAAGGGGTCCCTGGCCGCGGCATATGAGATAAGACCTAAAACGCTTATCTCCCTAGACCTGTCGGCCGAAACCAACCCGGATCCGGCGGATGACAGCCCGCCCCTGACCTCGATCCTGGGGCTCGTCTGGTCGCCATATGAATATCTTGACCTGGACGCGGGAGTAAAGGCCGGGCTGAACGCGCCCGCAGACG
Source organism: Elusimicrobiota bacterium (assembly GCA_022703115.1). Lineage (GTDB taxonomy): Bacteria > Elusimicrobiota > Elusimicrobia > Elusimicrobiales > UBA9959 > YA12-FULL-51-18. The sequence continues at coordinate 4,753 of JAKLEK010000106.1, read as the reverse complement.
ATCTCGGGTTCCTTGCCGGCATCACATTCAGGTTTTGAACCGCTTTTACGGCGGATAGCAGGAGGAACGAACATGCACATGGCGGATGCTTTGATCTCCCCGGCCGTCGGCGGAGCGATGTGGGCGGTTTCAGGCGGTCTTATCGCGTACAGCGCGAAAAAGGTCCGCGAGGAAGCGGACGACCGCAAGGTGCCGCTGATGGGGGTCCTGGGCGCGTTCATCTTCGCGGCCCAGATGATAAACTTCTCGATCCCGGCCACCGGATCGAGCGGACACCTCGGCGGCGGGATGATCTTATCCATACTGCTTGGGCCTTACGCCGGGTTCCTGACCCTGGCCTCGGTCCTGACCATCCAGGCTTTATTCTTCGCCGACGGCGGCCTGCTGGCTCTGGGCTGCAATATGCTGAACATGGGGTTCTTCACATGCTTTATCGCTTATCCGCTGATCCACAGGCGTATAGCCGGGAATTCCACCGACGGAAAAAGGATAATGACGGCCGCGCTCCTGGCCGGGGTGGCTGGGCTGCAGCTGGGAGCGTTCGCGGTCGTGATCGAAACGCTGGCCTCCGGGATATCCGAACTGCCGTTCCGGACCTTCGTCCTGCTTATGCAGCCGATCCATCTGGCCATCGGCCTGGTGGAGGGAACGGTTACGGCCGGGATAGCGACGTTAGTTATGAACGCGCGGCCGGAAATACTTGCGACCGCTGGACAGGAAGCGCCTGCAGGAGTAAGCGTGAAAAAAACCCTCCTCACGTTCGGCGCCGCGGCGGCGCTGGCGGCCGGAGCTCTGAGCTGGTTCGCTTCGGCCGACCCGGACGGCCTGGAATGGTCCATGCTCAAGACTTCCGGAAAGGAAGAACTGGAGAGCGGCGGCCGGCTGCACGGGCTGCTTGATTCCGTACAGAAGCGGACCGCGTTCCTGCCGGACTACAATTTCCGCAAGGCAGAGACCGCGGAACCAGGAGCCGGGCAGGCATGGCCTGCCGTAGACAAGGGGACATCCGCGGCGGGACTGATCGGGGGCCTTCTGACGCTGCTGCTGGCCTGGATAGCCGGACTGGCGTTGCGCCGCGGCGGCGTTAAGAGCCTTTCGCGGTATAATAGACCATAAGCCGGGATGCGCCGCCGCCCATTGATGCCTCTATGAACTCTTTCGCCGCGAACTCTTTCGATCTGGGAACCATGGACGCTCTGGCCGCCGGGAACACCCCGCTGCACCGGCTGGATGCGAGGGCGAAGCTGCTTGTAACCCTCCTTTTCATAGTGACCGTGGTTTCCTTCGAAAAATACTCCGTTTCGGCGCTGATGCCGTTCGTCCTTTACCCGGTCTTTCTCATTGCGGCGGGGGACCTGCCGGCCGGATATATCCTGAAAAAAGCGCTCTGGGTTTCGCCGTTCGCGCTATCCGTCGGGATATTCAACCCGCTGCTGGACCGGCAGATAGTTCTCCATCTGGGAGAGTTCGGCATATCCGGCGGATGGCTGTCTCTGACCTCGATCCTTATACGCTTCGCTTTGACCGTATCCGCAGCTCTAGCCCTGGTCGCTCTTACCGGCGTCAACGCCATCTGCGAGGCCCTGATGAAATGGGGAGTCCCCAGACCCTTCTCGGTCCAGCTGCTTTTCCTCAACAGATTTCTCTCCGTACTGGCGGGAGAAGCCGGTAGGATGACCAGGGCACGCGCCTTGCGCGGCTTCCGGAAGCGTAAGATGGGGATCGGGACCTTCGTACAGATAGCCGGGCACCTGCTTTTGCGGGCCGTAGACCGCGCGGAGAGAGTTTACCGCGCCATGCTCTGCCGCGGTTTCGACGGCCGCATACGGCTGGCCGGACACTCCCATATAGGCGGCCGGGAGGTTTTTTTTGTAACAGCCTGGGGGGCGCTCTTCGCGCTTTTCCGTTTAACGAACCTGCCGGTCGAACTGGGATATCTGCTCACAAGGATCATAGAATGAACCGCCCGATCATAGAAGCTAAGGAATTGTGCTATACGTATCCCGACGGCACCGCCGCGCTGAAAGACATTTCCTTCCGCATCGCGCAAGGAGGCTCCGTCGCTCTGGTCGGAGAGAACGGCGCCGGCAAGTCCTCCCTGCTGCAGCATTTCACCGGCTGCCTGCTGCCGAGCGCCGGGACGCTTAGTATAAAAGGGACCATGGTCGAAGGGAAGAACCTGAAGGCTGTTAGGCGCGCGGTCGGAATGCTCTTCCAGAACCCGGACGACCAGCTTTTCATGCCCACCGTGTTCGACGACGTGGCCTTCGGTCTTCTCAACACGGGGACTCCGGAAAACGAACTGGAAACCAGGGTAATGGAGGCGCTGGGAACGGTGGGGGCCGCGCATTTGCGCGCCCGGCCGCCATACAGGCTGTCCCAGGGGGAGAAGCGGGCCGTAGCCATAGCCGGGGTGCTGGCGATGGGACCGGACATACTGGTCATGGACGAACCCACCTCCGGACTGGACCCTGGATCCCGCCGCAGGCTCATCCGTCTCCTTAAGACCTTCGGACATACGAAGGTCATAGCCACCCACGATATGGACTTCGCGCTGGAGACGTGCGAGCGGGCCATGGTCATTCACCGGGGGCGGATATCCGCGGACGGACCCGCCCGGGTTATTTTCAGTGATAAGGCGCTGCTGGAACGCGCCAGCCTCGAGCCCCCGCGCGGATACGGGCCGACGGGATGTCCGTGAACCCGGCGCTCCGGCAAAATGCTAGTATATGCGGCATGGCGGGGAAAGCGGAAAAAGGTTTCACTCTCATTGAGATGATGATCGTCGTAGCCGTCATAGGCGTTCTTGCCGCCATCTCCGTTCCCAAATTCTCGGAACTCATCGATAAATCCCGGGAAGGCGCGACCAAGGGCTCCCTTTCCGCCATCCGCAGCGCCCTGCATATCTATTACGCCGGCAATGAAGGAAGGTTCCCCACCAGCGACACCGATCTAGGTACGCTAGGCTGCCTGACCCAGAGTTCCAAATACCTGCGCGAGATACCAGCCGCGAAACTGCCCCGCACCGGCGTGGCGGAAAGCCGTACGGTCAAGGGAGTTATCGCCGACGCCATCGCGCAGCCCGACGACGCGGGAGGCTGGTTCTATTACGACGACGAGGCCGACAACGGCACCTGGGGCGGCGTAGTGGTCAACTGCACCCGGGAAGACATCAGGAACGCCTATCTTACGTCCGCCTCCGTACCCGGCCACACCTACACTTCCTGGAGTACGTTCTAAAGGAGACCTTATGATACGAAGCGTCATCCTGTCCGCCGCCATAGCGCTGGCCGCCTGCCCCCTGGCCGCCCGGGCCCAGGCGCCGGATGCCGAAGGCGATCCCAACCTCTGGCTCGAGGAAGTGACCGGGAACAAGGCCCTCGAATGGGTAAGGGCCCGGAACGGAGAGACACGAGAAGCCCTGGCCGGAACAGCGGAATTCCGAAGCCTGGAGAACGATATACGGAAAGTGCTGGATTCCGCCGCCCGGATACCTTACGTATCGAAGCACGGCGCCTACTATTACAATTTCTGGAAAGACGGCAAGAACCCGCGCGGGCTCTGGAGACGCACGACCCCGGAAGAGTTCCGCAAACCCGAACCGGCCTGGGACGTCCTGCTCGACCTGGACGCGCTGAACGCTTCAGAGAAAGAGAACTGGGTCTGGAAAGGGGCGCAGATCCTGAAAGCGGGGGGCTATAAGCACGCCCTGATAACTCTCTCCCGCGGAGGGGCCGACGCGGCGGTAACGCGCGAGTACGACATCGCGAAGCGCGAATTCATTAAAGACGGCTTCTTCATCCCCGAAGCGAAAGGCAGCGCAGCCTGGATCGACGAAAATTCGATATACGTGGCCACCGACTTCGGCCCCGGCTCGATGACGGCGTCCGGTTACCCACGGATGGTCAAACGCTGGCGGCGCGGCGTTCCGCTGGAAAAGGCCGAGCTCGTATACGAAGGCCTTCCAACGGATATGTCGGTCGGGGCGGTATACGACGACACAGAGGGGTTCGAACGCGGATTCGTGGTCCGTTCGCTCGCCTTCTACAGGGCCGAGAAGTTCCTGGTCGGAAAGGACGGGAAACTGATCAGACTGGACGCGCCTATTGACTCCGAGACGGACGTCGCGCGGGAATGGCTGACCGTTCAGCTCCGCAGTTCCTGGACCGTGGAGAGCGGGACCTATCCGCCCGGAGCCCTGCTCGCGGCGCGATTCGACGACTTCCTGGCCGGAAAACGCCGTTTCGAGGCGCTTTACCTGCCCGCGCGCAACAGCTCCCTCGCCTCCTACGCCTGGACGCGGAACCATCTAGTACTGAACACGCTGGAGGACGTTAAGAACCGGCTTTTCGCGCTGACTCCCGGCGGTGACGGCTGGAAGCGCGAAGAACTCCGCGGCGCGCCGGAATTTTCCGCCGTATCCTTCCGGCCCGTGGATCCGGAAGATTCCGACGAATATTTCATGGAGGCCGGCGGCTTCCTCGCCCCGCCGGCGCTGTACCTGGGCAGGATAGGAGAACTCCCCGAAAAGCTGAAGGAAATGCCGGCCTTTTTCGACGCCTCAGGCCTGGAGGTCGGCCAGCACTTCGCCCGGAGCAAGGACGGGACTCTGGTGCCTTATTTCCAGGTATCCCCGAAAAACATGGAACTCGACGGATCGAACCCTACCCTGCTGTCCGGCTACGGCGGTTTCGAGATATCAGAAACCCCGTACTACAGCGGGACCGTCGGTCTCGGCTGGCTGGCGAAAGGA
>JAKLEK010000105.1 GCA_022703115.1 Elusimicrobiota bacterium | reverse complement strand
CCGCCGGGTCTTCGGCGACGACAGCCTCATCGTCGCGCCGGAGACCGCCGCGGCGGACGTGGACGGATGGGATTCGTTCTCGCATGTGACCCTGGTGCTGGCCATCGAGGCGCGCTTCGGCGTGCGGTTCTCGCAGAAGGAACTGCTCTCTTTCAGGAACGTGGGCGACATAGCCGCCTGCCTGGAGAAGAAGGCGGCCGGCTGAAATGTTCACGCCTCTGAACCTCGCGGCCATAACCGCGGCCGCCTTCCTGGCGAGCTTCGCTCCGGGCCGCAGGCCGCGCAACCTCGGCCTGCTGGCGGCAAGCTGCCTGTTCTACGCGGCCTGGGACTGGCGCTTCCTGCCGTTGTTGTTCGTATCCGCCGGCACCGACTACCTCTGCGCGCTGGGCATGCGCGCGTCTTCCGACGACTCCGTAAGGAAGCGCCTGCTGCTGACCAGCCTGGCGGTGAACCTTTCGATCCTCGGCTTCTTCAAATATTTCAATTTCTTCGCCGCCGGCCTGGCGGACCTGCTGGGAACCTTCGGCTTCCACGCGAGCGCCCCGGCGCTGGACCTGGTCCTGCCGCTGGGGATATCTTTCTACACGTTCAGGACCCTGAGCTACACGCTGGACGTTTACAGCGGCAGGCTGGAAGCGACGGACGACTTCCTGGACTACGCCCTGTTCGTGACGTTCTTCCCTCTGATCGCGGCCGGGCCGATAGTAAGGGCCGCGGACCTGCTGCCGCAGCTCTCCCGCGCCGGCGGGCGGAGGCCCGGCTGGGCGGGCGAGGGCCTGCATCTCGTGTTCTGGGGCGTCTTCGAGAAGGTCTTCATAGCGGACAACCTGGCGCGCATCTCGGGACCGGTCTTCTCCGGCGGGGAGGCGGCGGGCGCCGCGGCGCTGGCCGGCGTATACGCTTTCGCCTTCCAGCTCTACTTCGACTTCGACGGTTATTCGAACATCGCCAAGGGGGTCTGCCGCCTGCTCGGTTTCGATATAGCGGACAATTTCAGGCTGCCCTATCTCTCTTCCAACGCCGTGGAGTTCTGGGAACGCTGGCACATCTCACTTTCCTCCTGGCTGCGGGACTACGTATTCATGCCCGCGGCCATGGCCATGCGCGGGTTCGGGAACCGGAGCGCGGCGGCGGCCGCGCTGCTGACCTTCACGCTGTGCGGGCTCTGGCACGGAGCCGCGTGGACCTTCGTCCTCTGGGGCGCCTATCACGGAGCGCTGGCGGCGGGATACAGGCTGGCCCGCCCCCATCTCGCCCTGCTGCCGAAACCGGGCGGCGCGGCCGCCGCTCCGCTGCGGCGCGCGCTGGCCGTGCTCGTCTTCTTTCACGCGCTCTGCCTGGGCTGGGTGCTGTTCCGGGCCGGCTCGGTGAGCTCGGCCTTCTCGGTCCTGCGCGCTCTCGCCTCGGCGGGAAGCGCTCCGGCGGCCGGGACCTTCATGAAGCTCGCCTTCTTCCTGGCGGTACCCGCGGCGGCGCAGTTCTGGCAGGCGAAGCGCGGGGACCTGATGGCCGTGTACAGGGCGCCGGTCCCGGCCCGCGCCGCTTTCTATTTTCTCTGCTCCTGCCTGCTGGTCATCTTCGGAGCGAAAGAGGCGCAGGAGTTCATCTATTTCCAGTTCTGAACGGAGCGAAGACACGATGAAAAAACTGCTGCTGAATATACTGGTCTCCCTGCTGGCCTTCGCCGCGGCCGCCGGGGTCCTGGAAGGGGCCCTCAGGCTGTACAACATGAACGGCGAGAACTACGACATCGAGATGTGGAAGTACAGCCGCCTGCTGAAGCGAAAAAGCGCCGATCCGGCCATCGGCATCGAGCATATCCCCGGCCGCGAGGCGCGGCTGCAGAACGTGGATATCACGATAAATTCCCTGGGCCTGCGAGACCGCGAATACGCCGTCCCCAAGCCGAAGGGCGTATACCGCATAATAGTGCTCGGAAGCTCCATAACTCTGGGCTGGGGCGTGCCGGAGGACCGGACCTTCGCGCGGCTTACGGAAAAAGCGCTGGAAGGCCGCGCCGGTCCCATGAAGGTGGAGGTGATAAACGCCGGCATCGGGAACTACAACACACAGCGCGAAGTGCGGTCTTTCCTGTCGAAATACGCCGTCCTGGACCCGGATATGGTGGTCCTGACCTTCTTCATCAACGATCCGCAGACGATCGAGATAAAGGAGAACCCTGTGCTGCGGAACTCCCAGCTGGCGGTCCTGCTCTGGTCTCGCTACCAGCAGGGGATCAGGGCCGCGGGGATAAAGGAGACCTACGCGGACTATTACAGGGACCTTTATTCGGAGAAGAACCCGGGCTGGCCGGTCTGCGTTTCGGAACTGGACAGGCTCGCCGCCTACTGCCGCGGCCGGAAGATACGCCTTATGCTGGCGATGATACCGGATATACACAACCTGAAGGATTATCCGTTCCTCTTCGCCCACGACATGGTAAGGGAAACGGCGGTCCCTATGGGATATTCCTGGCTGGACCTCTACGACGCGCTGAAGAACGAGGACGCCCCGTCGCTGTGGGCCATGCGCGGGGACCCGCATCCCAACGTCAAAGGGCACGAACTCATGGCCGGCTTCCTGGCCGGCAGGCTGCTCAAGGACAGGCCCTGGGAAGGCGGGCGGCCGTAACAGGCCGCCTCGCTCAGGCCCTTTTGAGGACCGAGCCCAGCGCTTCCTCCAAAGCTTCCAGAGAGAACGGTTTTTTCAGGACCGGACAGCATATATCGTCCAGATCGTCGCTCCCGGTGGAGCCGGTCATCAGGACCCAGGCCTTCTTAAGTTCGGGGCGCGCGGCGACCGCCCACTGGAACAGTTCGGCGCCGTTCTGTCCGGGAAGACGATAATCGCACAAAACGCAGTCATAGTTTCCGGCCGCGATCTTTCTGCGCGCGGTGGCCGGATCGCGCGCGGTATCGGAAGAGAGGTTCAGCAGTCCGCACGCCCTGACCACGAGTTTTATTATCTGCTCTTCGTCGTCCACGATCAGGATACGCTGACCTTCGCGGAACACCCCGGCCCTGCCTTCGCCTTTACCGGCCGGGATGTCGCGGACATCCGTTATCGGAATTTCCACGCAGAACCTGGCCCCGCCGCCCGGAACGTTCTCGGCCCAGATCCTGCCTCCGTGCTCCGACACTATGCCGTAGGACAGAGAGAGCCCGAGCCCGGTGCCCTTCCCGACTTCCTTGGTGGTGAAGAAAGGCTCGAATATCCTGGACAGGTTCTCTTCCGGTATCCCAGGACCGTTGTCCGTTATCTCCACCCGGATGGTCCCGTCCGTCTTCCTTGTCCTCACGGACAGGGTTTTACCTCCGGACACCGGGCGCATGGCGTCCTGCGCGTTGACCATGAGGTTCACGAAAACCTGCTGCAGCTGGTGGCGGTCGGCCATGATCTTCGGAAGGTCCGGGCAAAGGTCCTTCTCAACTTTCACTCCGTGCGTAGACATCTGGTATTCCTGGAGATTGATGGAATCCTCCAGAAGGCCGTTCACCCCCAGCGGTTTTTTTTCAGGTTTATGCTTCCTGGCGAAGGTGGTGAGGTCGCGGACGATCTTCTGACAGCGCTCGGCCTCCTTGAAGATGGTGATGACGTCCTCCCTGTGGCGGGAATTGTTCTGTATCGAATCGTCGCGCAGCAGCAGCTGGCAGAAGCCCATTATGCCCGTAAGCGGGTTGTTGAGCTCGTGGGCCACCCCGGAAATGGTCTTGCCCAGGGCGCTGAGTTTCTCGGCCTGGAAGAGCTGGGCCTCCAGGGCCTTCTGCCTTTCCGCGGCCGCGTTCATCTCGGTCACGTCCCTGGAAACCACCAGGACCTTGCTTACCGAACCGTCCGGCCCCTTGATGGCCACGCCCTGCGACTGTATCCGGCGCACGCTGCCGTCCTTCAGCACCATACGGTACTGGGTGGAGCGGCCTTTGCCGGTCCTGACCGTCTCGAAGAAGATGTCCTTTATACGTTCCCTGTCCTCGGGATGTATATCATTGAAGGAATCGGTGCCGGGAAGCCTGGAGGGATCGTCCAGGAAGCCGTAGTTCGGGGTGCAGTAAAGCCGGCGGCCGGACGCATCCACCAGGGCGACCATGTCGGTAAGATTTTCCGCTATAAGACGGAAATAAGCGCCGGTTTCTTCTATCGACCCCCTGCCGCCCCCCGAAGCCGCAGTTTTCTCATCCGCCATGCTTCCCCCCTTTTTTCCGCCGGACACGCCTCCGCGTCGGACGCGCGCGTCTCAGCGTACGGCCGAGAGCTTCACCGTCTTTCCCGCCACCAGGAAAGCCCCCCCGCCGCGATGATGCAGGGTCTTTGGGAACTTTTTCGAGGAATCGACCCACGCTTTTACCGCTTTCAGGACGAAAAGGTCGTACTTTCCGGACATGGACGCGTCCGCGAGCCTGCATTCTATGGCCGCGTAACACTCGTCGACTATCGGCGCCTTGACCGCGGAAGCTTTAACCGGGGTCAGCCCGAACCTGGCGAATTTATCGGTATCCGCGCCGGAAACCTCTCCGCAAGCCAGGGCCTTGTCGGCTATCTCGCGGGTGGGGATGCAGATGACGCACTCCCGGGACGCTTTAAGCATCGCCGCGGTGCGGCTGTCCCCGCTTATCACGCAGCCGATCAGCGGCGGGTCGAAATCCAGCATCGTATGCCAGGACATCGGCATGACGTTGATGCGCCCCCCGGAGCGGGTGCTTACCATTATCACGGGCCCCGATTCCAGAAGCGTATGCACTTTGGAAAGCGGAAAAATTTTTTTCACGCCGTTCTCCTCACCTGCTTGCATTTCTTATATTCTACATATTTTCCGTAGCCCGAGAGGACCGGCGGAAATTATCATTGACACGGCGCCTCCGGCGCACTATACTAGTAGGGTCGGTTCCCGTTGACCATCCAAGGAGGCCTATCGCATATGCGGAGTATCTTCAAGACGGTAATATTCGTACTGCCGGTGGCGCTCATAAGCACCTACCTGCTCACTTCCCCTAAAAGGACGGCCGTTCCGTCCGATCTCAGGGACGCCGTAGCCGCGGACCAGCTTTCGGCCGAGGCCGGCCCCCAGGCGCAGCCCGTGCCGGACCAGCCCATTAATCCGGCGCCGGACGCCGAGGCGATGGGAACCGCCGCGACGGACGAGGTTTCGGAGGCGAAAGGCCGCTGCAGCGACCATCATAACAACCTGCCCGGCTGCCCCGGCTACTGCAATAAGCACCCGGAACACCGCTCCTGCGACCTGCCGTTCCACTGCCGGAACAATATGCAGCTGCACGCCTGCAAGATGCACTGCGTGAAGTACCCTACCGCCAACGGCTGCAAGAAGGACAAGAGCGCGGCGACGGAAGACGCGGCCTTCGACGAAGGCCTGGCCAAAGCGAACTGCGCGACCAATCCGAACGCGCCTGGCTGCCCGATGTACTGCAAGGACCATCATGCCTATCCCGGCTGCCCGATGTTCTGCCAGCTGAACCCGCTGCATCCGTCCTGCAAGCACGTACCGGCCTACTGCGGAACGAATCCCAACGGATACGGCTGCAATAAATCCGCCGGACAGGACGAGGCGGTCACTCCCGAGGACGAGGCGGAAGCGAAAGGCCGCTGCAGCGACCATCATAACAACCTGCCCGGCTGCCCCGGCTACTGCAATAAGCACCCGGAACACCG
>JAKLEK010000104.1 GCA_022703115.1 Elusimicrobiota bacterium | reverse complement strand
GGTCCGGTCACCAGCACCATTCCCTGGGACGCCGCAAGGCAGGCCTCTATAGCCTTGGACACTTCCGGAGCCAAGCCCAGTTTTTCGAACGGCACTTCCGCCGCGCGCTGGTCGAGTATACGCATCACCACTTTTTCCCCATACGAAGTGGGCAGGGTGGACACGCGCAAGCCGACCTCCGCACCCGCTATCCTCAGCTTGGTCCTGCCGTCCTGCGGGCGCATGTGGTTCGACACGTCCAGATTTGCCATTATCTTGATCCGCGAGACCAGCGGCCCCGAAGCGAGCGCCCGGGGCAGAGACATCACGGTCCTGAGATCACCGTCCACGCGGAACCTTACGCTGCTGGACCTTTCGCCGTGCTCTATATGTATGTCGGAAGAGCGCTTACGGTAGGCGTTCGAGATTATGGAATTGGCGAGAAGGATGACCGGAGGCGGAACCTCTTCGGACTCCCGCTCCTTCCCGCCTCCGCCGAGCATCACGATCTCTTCCGGCTGTTCGACCTTGGCCAGCAGGTCGAAAATGACCTTATCGGGATCGAAGACCTGGTCCATGCAGGCCTCTATTTCGTGAGGCAGGGCGTACAGCGCCACCGCCCTCCGCCCGGACAGCGCCTCTATATCCCCCTGAACGGTCAGGTCCAGAGGGCTTGAGGTCACCACCCGGATCTCGGCGTCGTCCGAGCCGACCGGCAGCAGGGCGTATTTGCGGCAGTTCTTTTCGCCCAGCAGATTCAGCGAGAATTTATCCACGTTCTCGGGTTTGGGCGGAAAATAGGCGATCTTATAGGTCCGCGTCACCAGCCGGCCGATCTCCTCGGGAGAGACCTTGCCCCCGCCGGCCAGGGCGTCGGCCAGGCTCGGCCTCTTCTCGGCGCGGAGCGCGGAGATGAAAGCCTCGTCCACGCCGGGCGCGCCGGCCAGGGCTTTAAGCAGCCACTCATCCTTGAAACGCCAGTTGTCGGACATATCGTTCCGCGGACAGGACTTCGCGCGGCTCAGGCCGTAAGGCGCGCGGCCGCCGACAGGAGTTCCGGTAGGGAGGCGGTTTTGCTCAGGACGACCACCTGCGGGCCCTCCGGTATTTTCTTCAGGATCTCGCTCCGCTCGGCGGAGGAATAGATTATGAACGGGACCTGGAAACTCCCCACCATCATCTGAAGACGGTCGTACACCACGAAGCCGCCGCCGGCCGGCATCATGATATCCAGGATCACCAGGTCCGGACGCAGCTGTTTGGCCATCATAACGCCCTGAACGGCGTCCAGGGCCGGGAACACCTGGTATCCCGCCTTCTCTAAAGCCGCCTTCAGCAGTATGTGGATGGTCCTGTCGTCGTCCACCACCAGGACTTTCTTTGCGCCGCTCATATCAAGATAATAGCAAATTACTGAAAAATTAATCTCCGCACTTCTCGCGCCTCGCCGGGAGGGGCCGCAGAAGCGCGCAGTAACTTATCCGCATACGGAACATGACGGTTCCGCACCGGGCTTCAGCGGCGGCCCCGGGACTTGTATAATATGGGCCGGCGAGCCCGGCGCGCGCCGCATGAATATGCAGTACACCACAAGGGTCATGCAAAGTCTCACCGATACGGCGCGCCGTATCCTTCCGGCGGCGCTCCTGATGCTCGCGGCACTTATCTCATATATGCCCGCGATAAGGCACGGAGGCTTCGTCTGGGACGATGAAGACAACGTAACCGATAACGCCCTCCTGCGTTCGCCTTCCGGTCTGCGCGATATCTGGACCAAGTTCGGCCCGGATGAAGGCGGAACCTGGCAGTACTATCCTCTCACTTACACGTCTTTCTGGCTTGAGTATCGGTCATGGGGACTGAGCCCGACGGGGTATCATCTCGACAACGTGCTGCTGCACGGCCTTAACGCCGTGCTTGTCTGGATAATACTGCTCCGCCTGAGAGTCCCGGGGGCGTTCCTGGCCGCCGCGGTCTTCGCCGTGCATCCGACGCACGCCGAATCGGTAGCGTGGGTCACGGAACGCAAGAACGTTCTGTCCGCCCTCTTCTACTTCCTCTCCCTGCTGTCGTTCATCGGCTTTTTCGGCCTCTCAAGGGCTCAGGAGAAGGCGTCGTCCAGCCGCCCAGCTGAAAACCGGCTTCACTATTATGCCGGCCTGGCTTTCTTCCTCTGCGCCTTGGCCTCCAAGACGACCGCCGTCACGCTCCCCCCCGCGCTCCTGCTGCTCTTATGGTGGAAGAACGGCCATATAAGCCGCAGGGAACTGCTCCTGACCGCCCCGCTTTTCCTCCTGGCGGCCGGCGCCGGCCTGGTTACGGTCTATATCGAGAAATACCCGGGCGGAGCATCCGGGGATGAGTGGACCATGACGGCGGTGGAACATGTCCTGCTGGCCGGACGGATACTGTGGTTCTATGCAGGCAAATTCATCTGGCCCGATCCGCTGACCTTCATTTACCCCCGCTGGGAGATAAACCAGGCGGATTGGACGCAGTACCTCTTCCCTCTGGGCGCCATAGCGGCGGCGGCCGCCCTGTTGGGTCTTCGCAAGAGGATCGGCCGCGGGCCGCTGGCGGCCCTTCTTTTTTACGCCGTCAATCTGGCGCCGGTGCTCGGATTCCTGGACGTATACTTCATGCGTTTTTCCTACGTGGCAGACCACTTCCAGTATCTGGCCGCTTTGGGCCCGGCGGTTCTGCTGTCGGCCTCGGCCGCCTCCGTAAAGAGGCGCGCTCTGCCGGCCGCCGCGGCGGCGGTCCTGATTCCCGCCATGATGCTCCTTACATACCGGCAAAGCGCCATATACGAGTCCTCGGACCGTGTCTGGCTGGACACATTAAGCAAGAACCCGTACGCCTGGCTGGCGCATAACAACCATGGCGTCCACCTGGTGGGTCGGTCCCTCGTCGAGCGCGCCATACCTCATTACCGGATGGCGCTGCGGATCAAGCCGGACTATCCGGAGGGACATAACAATCTGGGAAGCGCTTTGGCGTCCCTTGGGAAAAGGACCGAAGCGATGGAACAATACCGGGAAGCGATACGCTTGAGGCCCGGATACTCCGAGGCCCGCTATAACTACGGAGTTTCTCTGGCCGCCGTCGGCAGGCCCGAGGAGGCCGCGGCGCAATACCGGGAGGCGTTGCGCATAGACCCGGATCACCTGTCGGCCCGCAACAACCTCGGATTGGCCCTGGCCTCGCTCGGCCGGACGCGGGAGGCGATCGACCAGTACCGCCAGGCCCCTTTTTCCCCGGAAAGCCGGAACAATTGGGGAGTCGCATTGGCTTCACAGGGACGCTACGAAGAGGCCGCCGCTCATTACCGGGAGGCGATACGCCTGAACCCCGGCTACTCCGAGGCGCATAACAACCTCGGTCTCGTCCTTAGCGCGCTTGGAAAGAACGCCGAAGCCGCCTCGGAGTACATGGAAGCCCTGCGCATAAAACCGGCATACCCTGAAGCCCGCAACCATCTAGGGGTCGCTCTGTCTATGCTGGGCAGGCATCAGGAAGCCGCGTCCCAGTTCCGCGAAGTCCTGAGGAGCGAACCCGGACATATAGAAGCCAGGAACAACCTCTGCCTCGCTCTGCTCACTTTGGGAAGGCCCGCGGAAGCCGCCGCGGAATACCGGGAGTTATTGCGCATAAAACCCGATTTCCCCAGAATATATTACGACCTTGGGCCGCTCATATCGCCGCAAAGAATACCGGGCGGCGAAGCGAGCGGCATCCAATGAGCGAGATAATCGGCCCACGCATATAGTTCCCCCGCCAAGCTGACGTTGAAGGATACGTTAAGACCGTAACCAGCGGCGGCCCCGACGTCGTCGTTGCCGGTGATAGTCATGGAACTCTTGAGTGTGGTTGCTCCGTTCACCACGAACTTATCCATCATCTCTCACTCCACGGCGAAAATCGGGGAGGCAAGCAGAACAGGAGGCACAGCGCAAAATAAAGTCGCCACGCTGGAGAATGAGCGGCCGCACCGACCATCTGAGAGTTCCCTGAGTCGCGTCTGCGTATATTTACAGTTAAATAAACTCATTTAGCGTATCCTAGACAGCCCAATGAGCGCAAAAGCTCAGCATTCTCACGGGTACATTCGCATTATCTCGCTGGCGCCGGCGTAGAAGCTGATATACGACGCACCGGGGACCACCTGCATGACCTGGGACCCGGACCCGGCATCCGAGTAATATTTGTAACCGGAATTGGAATTAAACCACATATAATTGCTCTCCACTCCGATTGCATAATCCGACGCTCCCACGGTACCGGCAGTCCCATATATCTGTATTTTTTGCCCGGCGCTGTTGGCCCCGGGAGCAGCCACCCCGGTCGATCCGAAATACATTCTGTTGGCCCCGGCATTATTGAAAGTCACCGTACCGACGTACACTGTGCCGCTGCTGAAGGTCTTGTCCCCCGCGAAAGTCTGAGCAGCAGTCGTCACCACGCCGCGATTGGAGGCTGAGGCGGAGGGCAGATTGAACGTTATGGAGTTCGCGGCGTGAGCTATCGCGAAATCGGTGCCGCTACTTCCTACCGACAGGGTCTTATGCTCTCCGTCTGTCCCGGCGCTGTTCGTACCCAGGACCTGGTTAGCCGAATTGAACGGCAGCGCGTGCACATGGTCCCGCCGGGCCGCGTACGCGTCGGTGCCGGCTGCCGCCGTGCCAAGCGGGTCGGGCGTGGCCCCGTCGTTGAAGATAGCGATAGTGGCGTCCGTGCGCACTAAGGTCGAGGCCGAACCGGCGCTGTTCGCCGTGCCGAACGTCAGCGCGGGCGTGCCGGCGATACCCGAAACGTTTAAATTCGTCAGCAGCGACCCGTTGCCGATGAAGTAATTCGCCTTCATTACGCCGGTCGCGCTCATGGATGCCTGTATAACTCCGTTGGAATTGCGCCAGATCTGCGCCATGGTCGTGGGACTGGTGTTGAGCGCCTTAACGTCCAGCCGCCCTTCCGGAGATGTGGTGCTGATGCCGACATTACCGTCCGCCCGGAATATCACCCGGTCATAGGCCGTACCAGAGTAAGACATATTAAAAATGAAGCTGGAAGATGTCTCGCTGTTGATCCCCAGCGAGCCGTCGTTTTCCGTAATGGCTCTGATCCGCGCCGAATTGTCGCTGTTAGGATCGTGATTATGAAAGAGAATAGCGGAACCGCCGGGAGCGCCGAAGTCCGACCGATATGTGTCGATCTTTATCATATCGGTCATATCCGCACCGGACGCAGTTGAATAGATCGTCAGCTTAGAGTCTACCGTATTGGTCCCTATCCCGACGCCGCCTTCGATGATAGCGCCGTTCGCGGGAGCGGCCGTCGTGCCGGAATACGCGGCGCCTATGCTCACGCCGCCCTCCACGTCCAGCTTAGAGGCCGGGTTATTGGTGCCGATGCCCACCTCTCCCGCGAAATAATTTGTGTCGCTGCCTCCTACCTGGTATATCCCGTAAGGAGTGGTCGCGGCGGTCGCGGCTATGTAAACGCCATAACCGGTATTGATAGTGCCGGCCGTTCGATTGACATCCACCATAACCCCGATCGCCTCGTCTATAACCCCCGAGGCGTGAGTGTTATCCACAAGGCCGTAAAGCCCTACGGCGTCGGACACTGTCCGCGCGGCCACATTTCTGACCTCGCCGGAGACTCCGTAAAGATACATGAGAGATGCGCTGGCGTCGTCACT
>JAKLEK010000103.1 GCA_022703115.1 Elusimicrobiota bacterium | reverse complement strand
CTCTCCAGTTATCTCATTCTGTCGCTCCCTACCCTTCTGATGGGCGCGACTTTTCCCGTACTGGTCATGTACGTCAACCGGTATAAATGCAATATCGGAGACTCCGTAGGCGGCATGTATTTCTTCAATACCTTTGGCGGAGCGGTGGGCGCCGTGCTGTCCGGCTTCGTTATGTTGTATCTGACGGGGATAGACGGGGCGGTAAATACCGCGGCCGTCATAAATCTAATGGTGGCTTTCGTCGCTTTCGCCATGCTCAGGAGATAGAAAGGTGCTTTTTCTCTGCCTGCTTTCTTTCGTTACCGGTTTTTTATCCCTGAGCATGGAGATCCTCTGGGTGCGGCTTTTTTCGTTCGCGAACCACTCCCTTCCGCAGGCTTTCGCTTTCGTCCTGGCTTTTTATCTGATCGGCATCTCTCTGGGCGCGCATATCGGCGGCATATTCTGCAGGAAGGGCGCGGACCTATGGCGGGTTTGCGCAGCCGCATTGCTTCTCTCCTGCGCGGGGGATATCGCGTTCCCCTGGCTTTATTCCGTCTCCGCTTCTTCTGGTTTCGGGCTGCTGACAGGCGGGATCGGCATGATCGGCACCGCGGCGCTGAAGGCCGTGGTATTCCCGGTTGCGCACCATCTGAGCGTTCAGGCCGTTTCGGCCCGGTCCGGGCGGAGATTGTCTTACGTTTACGTTTCCAATATAATGGGGGCGACCCTGGGGCCGGTGTTCACGGGTGTGGTCCTGCTGGCTTTCTTTTCCACCCAGCGTAATTTCATTGTCGTGTCTGGATTCACGTGTCTTACAGGACTGCTCTGCCTTGTCCGCTCCGGCCTGCCGGGTCCGGCGGTACGGGGCCTGATCGCGGTGGCCTGCGTTTATTCGCTGGCGTTAACGACCTCTGACCCGAATGGCTTTATAGCGAGGGCCGCGTCTTCCGGATATGGCCGTATCCTCCGTATCATAGAGAACCAGTACGGGGTGATAGTCGCATACGAGGGCGGGGCGGGGGGGAACGTGATCTTCGGCGGGAATGTGTACGACGGGCAGACGAACCTGGACCCGGTGAAGAACTCCAATCATCTTAACCGGGTCATCGTCACTTCCGCGCTGGTGGAAACCCCCCGGCGCGTCCTTATGATCGGTCTTTCCGTCGGTTCCTGGCTGAAGATCGTCACCGGGTTCCCTCACGTGGAGCGGATCGATGTCGTGGAGATAAATCCCGGGTACCTTGCGCTTATCTCCGGATATCCGGCCCAGGCCTCCGGCCTGCGCGATCCCAGGGTGAGCCTGCATATAGACGACGGACGCCGCTGGCTTAAGGCGAACTCTGGAAAGCGCTACGACCTGATCGTCATGAATACGACGTTCTACTGGCGCGCTTACAGCACGGGATTGCTATCGGCGGAGTTCTTGCGGCTGGTCAGACGACACATGGCCCCCGGAGCGGTGATCGCGTACAACGCCACAGGATCCCCGGACGCCTTCAGGACGGCGGCTTCCGTTTTCCGGCACGCTTATCTGTACGAGAACTTCGTGATCGCGTCAGACGCGGACTGGCGCCATAAACTGAGCGAGCCGGCGGCTTTCCGGAAATTATCCGGGCTGACCATCGACGGCCGCCCCCTCTATCCCGCCGGGAGCGGGAGCGTTATTGCCGCTCATTTGAAACTGCCGCTGCTCACTCCGGAGGAGGTGGCGCGCCGCTATTCCGCCGCCGGCCGGGAACTCGAGATCATTACCGACCGAAACCTCATTACGGAGTATAAGTACGGCCGGTCGTTATGACCTTTCTCTGAGGCCGCAGGCCCCCGGCCTGGCAGCGTCCAGAGCCTTTATGGCGGCGGCAACATCCCGCTTAAACTTGGTATAATCAGATATTAATAAAACTTATATGCCGTTCGTGACGGCTTGACGGAGCTCCTATGTGCATCGCGGTGCCGGGAAAAATAATTTCGATAACCGGGAAGAACGCCGAAGTGGATTTCAGCGGGGCCGTGAGAACGGTCGCGCTGGACCTGGTGGAAGGCGCGAAAAAAGGGGACTACGTCCTTGTCCACGCCGGATTCGCCATAACGCTGCTGGAACGGTCCGAGGCCGAGGAGACCCTTAAACTTTTCGAGGAGATGTACGGACGTGAAAGGAACGGGAAATAAAAGCGCCTTCGATCCTTCGTTCTGGCGCGACCGCGCTATGGCCTCGTCCGCCCTGCTGGATATGCGGCGTCTGACCGGAGAGGCTTCGTCCCGGACCGGGAGGCCGATCTCGCTGATGGAGGTATGCGGCTCGCATACCATGGCGATAGCTGCCAGCGGTCTCAGGCGTATGTTGCCTGAGGGGCTGAGGATGCTGTCCGGGCCTGGCTGCCCGGTCTGCGTCACCGCACAGGGCGATCTGGACATGGTCCTTGAACTGGCAGCCAGGCCCGGAGTTATTATCGCCACCTTCGGGGATATGCTGAAGGTGAAGGGGTCCTCGGGGTTCGACCTTCAGACCATGCGGGAGAAAGGGGCTTCGGTGAGGATCGTTTATTCTCCCGCCGACGCGGTGTCCCTCGCCCTGCAGGAACGGGACAGACAGGTGGTCTTTATAGGTGTGGGGTTCGAGACCACCGCTCCGGTGGTGGCCGGCGCCGTGCTCAGGGCCGCAGAAGAGAAAGTCAGCAATTTCTCCGTCCTTCCGTTTTTCAAGCTGGTTCCGCCCGCGCTGGAGCTGCTGTTGAAGGCGCCTGGGCACAATATATCCGGCTTCATGCTTCCCGGGCACGTGAGCGCCGTTATAGGACTGGACCCGTACCGCTTTGTAGCGGATAAGTATTCCGTGCCCTGTGTCGTTACCGGTTTTGAACCGCTGGATATCGTGGCCGGCGTGAACATGCTGCTGCGGCAGATAGTTTCCGGTAGACCTTCGGTCGAGTCCGAGTACGGACGGGCGGTGCGTACCGGGGGGAATCCGCGGGCGGTCGAGGTGATGCGGGAGGTCTTTTCCGTTACCGGAGCCAGATGGCGCTCCATAGGGCTTATAGAGGGGTCCGGCCTGGGCTTCAGCCGCGCTTTCTCGGAGTTCGACGCCGCAGGGCGTTTCGGGCTTTCCTACCGCGAGGCGCCGGAGCCTGAGGGGTGTCTTTGCGGGCCCATACTTCTGGGTAAAGCCTCGCCTTCCGACTGCCGACTTTTCGGGAAGGCCTGTTCGCCTTCGCACGCCGTGGGGCCGTGCATGGTCTCGTCCGAAGGGGCCTGCGCCGCTTGGTTCAAATATGGAGGACAATGAACATCGAAACTTTGAAAGTTTTCAGGGACCTCGTGGACACCGGCAGTTTTTCCAAGACCGCCAGGCTTAACTACATATCCCAGTCCGCCGTCAGCCAGCAGATAAAGAAGCTGGAGCTGGTGCTGAAGGGGCGGCTGTTCACCAGGACGGCCAGCAAGATAGAGCTGACCCAGTGCGGGGAGAAATTCTACGCGGCGGCCAAGAAGATCGTGCTCGTGTACGAGAACGCCATGTCGGCCATCAAGCAGCTTTCGGCCGCGAAGGGCGCGGAGGAGATCAAGATCTCTACCATATACAGCGCCGGGGTCTACGTCCTTCAGGATTACATGAAGAGGTTCATGTCCGAGCATCCCACCACGAAAATAAGCGTGGAGTACAGGCATTTATCCCAGATACCAGGGGACGTGGTTTCAGGCAGCGCGGATTTCGGGATAATGGCTTATCCGTACAAAAGGCTTCCCGGGGTGACCATGCGCCCTATAGGCGAAGAGGAGATGGTGCTTCTGACCGGCATGTCCGACAAACTGGCCGACAAGCGCTGCGTGTCCATGTCGGAAGTGGCCGGCCGCGATTTCATTTTTTTCACCAAGGCCGTCCCTTCCCGGAAGTACATAGACGGATTGTTGAAAAGCCGCGGCGTGAAGGTGAACCTGAAAATGGAACTCGATAACGTGGAAACCATCAAGACCGCCGTTTCATCCGGGGTCGGGCTGGCGATCCTTCCCTCTTCGGTGGTGCGGGAGCACGAGCGGGAAAGCAAGCTGCACATCGTGCGTTTTTCGGACGCGGAGGTTTCCCGGCCGCTCTACCTCATGTATAACAGGTCCCGAAGGCTTTCGGTCCCGGCCAAGGCCTTTCTCGATATGTTCCCGGAGAACTACGGGACCGATCGCCCGTCAGGCGGCGGAGGCGCATGCAGGAAGACACGGTAAAACTGGGACATGGGAGCGGCGGGCGCCTGAGCCGGGAACTGACCGCGGCCCTCTTCCTTAAGGCTTTCTCTAACCCGGCGCTGGAACCACTGGAGGACGCCGCCAGGCTGAAGGCCGGGAAAGAGACCATAGCCTTCACCACCGATTCGTACGTGGTCGACCCTCTTTTCTTCCCGGGCGGGGATATAGGGCGCATCGCGGTCTGCGGCACGGTCAACGACCTGTCGGTCCAGGGTGCCAGGCCGCTGGCTATTTCGGCCGGTTTCATAATAGAGGAAGGGTTCCCTCTGGCGCTGCTCAGGCGCGTGGTCTCTTCGATGCGGCTCGCCGCGCGGGAGGCGGGGGTCTTTATCGCCACCGGCGACACCAAGGTCGTTGAGAAGGGGAAGGCGGACAAACTTTTCATCAACACTTCCGGTGTCGGCCTGATCCCGAAGGGCGTAAAACTTTCCTCGGCCGGTATAAGGCCTGGAGACGCGGTGATCCTGAGCGGCCGCCTCGGCGACCATGGCGTGGCCGTCATGAACGCGAGGAACGGGCTGGGACTGTCCGGAAACATCAGGAGCGACGCCGCCCCCCTTAACGCTATGCTCGCCGGAGCGTTGTCCGCGTCGCCGCGGATCCGCGCGATGAGGGACATAACCCGCGGAGGTCTGGGCACGGTGCTCAACGAAGCCGCCGCGTCCTGCCGTTCGGCGATCGAGATAGAGGAAGAACTTATACCGGTATCCCCGGCGGTCGACAGCGCATGCCGGCTGCTGGGTCTGGACCCGCTCTACGCGGCCAACGAGGGAAAGGCCGTAATTTTCGCGCCCTATCGGGACGCCGCCGGGATAGTCGCCGCCCTTCGGTCCGACAGGTACGGCCGGGAGGCCGGGATCATCGGGCGGGTCGTCAGAGGAAAACCCCAGGTCAGGCTCCGGACGGCCATAGGCGGAACGCGGCTGGTACTTATGCTGGAGGGCGAACAGCTGCCGCGCATCTGCTGATGAAAGTACGGAAGCGAATAGCTGTCAGGGGAGTGGTCCAGGGGGTGGGGTTCAGGCCTCACGTTCACCGTCTGGCGTCGGAAAGCCTCCTTTCCGGCTGGGTGAAGAACGACGCTTCCGGCGTCACCATAGAGGTCCAGGGAGCGTCCGGCGCGGTCGGACGTTTCATAAAGGACCTGCAAGCGCTCAAGCCTCCCGCCGCCTCCATAGATTCCATCAAGGTTTCAGCCGCCGCCCTCAAGGCGGACGGAGCGTTCGAGATAGCGCCTAGCGGGGGGGAAGCCGCGGCCGAGGCGAGGATCCCTGCCGACCTGGGCCTCTGCCGGGACTGCAGACGGGAATTATCGGACCCGCTGGACAGGCGGTATCTCTATCCGTTCACTAACTGCACCAATTGCGGCCCCCGTTTTACGATAGTCAGAGGGATACCATATGACCGGCCCTTTACCACTATGGCCGGGTTCAGGATGTGCCCGGATTGCCTGGCCGAATACCGT
>JAKLEK010000102.1 GCA_022703115.1 Elusimicrobiota bacterium | reverse complement strand
TTTTAACCATCCCCACGGTGTGGCCGATAGCGTGCCCTTTGACCCCTGTGCCCTCCGGCAGCCCAGCAAACCCGGGATTACCAGCCGAGGGATGACAGTTCCGGGGCTGGGAAGCGAGACTGGCGGGGGGCGGGAAGAGACGGAGAGTGAGGATTATTTCGCCACGAAGATGTAGAGGTCGCCGGGGGCTTTCATGGAGGAGGCTTCGGTAAAGGCCGTATCTCCACCGCCCCAGAACAGATCTATCCTGCCGGGCCCTCTTATAGCCGCGCCGGTATCCTGCGCTACCACGAAACGCGTGAAATCCCTGAAAGAAAGCGAACCGTCGGACGCGGCCACCGGCCGCCTGGAACTCAGCAGCGCCGTCACCCCCAGCGGTATCGGCGCCGGGTCCACGGCTATCGAACGCCCCGGGACCAGCCCCACACCCATCGCCCCATACGCCGGCGAATCCTTGGGCCGCGACTGGAAGTAAACGTACCTGGGATTAAGGTCCACCAGACGGCTCTCCCGGTCCCCCTGCGTGGTCAGATAATCTATGAACTTCTTGAACGACATCGGCGCGACTTCCCCGCAATCGGTGAGTATCTTCTGGACGCTCTTGAAAGGCCAGCCGTTGGCGCCGTTGAAACCGACCTTCATCGAATCCCCGTCCGGAAAACGAAGCACCCCGGACCCCTGTATCTGCAGCAGCATTATCCAGGCCGGATGCTCCGACCACGCCAGCTCCAGCCCCTTTCCGTCCAGAGCCCCTCCGGAGATCTCCTCCCTCGGATAATGCCTGACCAAAACGCCGCTCTCGTCCCGCCTGCCGTAATCGAAATCCACGCCCATATCCGGAGTGGTCTTTATCAGGTCCGCCGGCCTGAGATATATCGGGAACCGGTTAACCGCGTCCGGCGTCCTGACGGCCTTTATTTCCGCCTCGTAGTACCCCGTTATAACGACTTTCCCGGTCCCATCGTCGGCGACCGAGCGGTAAATGCGGAAGCGCGACTCCAGCGCCGAACGGAGCGCCGCCGGAGACATATCGGACGAGAACAGGTCTATCAGTTGCTGCGTTGTCCTGCTCATCCAGGACGAGGAAAAAGAGTCTTTGCCTATAGAAACCTTGAAAGAATCCGGCTTCCCCTGCCAATAGGAAAGATTGTTCCGAAGCGCGGCGAGAAGCCCGGCCTTATCCAGATCGTCCACCGGCAACGGAATTACGCCGGAAGAGACCTCGGACACGTCCTTGAGACCGGAACGTTCCTGATAAGCTTCCTCCAGAGACAGGGACGCGGACTTGGGACAGCTGCCCAGCACATCCCCGACCGGGACCGACGCGGCCGCGTACGGAACGTCCGGGGAAGCGGTGAACGCAGACAGACGGCCGAATGAAATACCGCCCTCCGCGCGCAGGGACTCCTGGGACGCGGCGCCGCCGGTAGCTGGCGGCATCAGGAACAGCATCATTACGGCGAGCAGGGAACGCGCTCTCATAGTTCGACCGGACTGCTTGACCTGGGTGCCTAGACTACAATCTGCTTTGACCGCTACTGCTATATTAATAACATATTTTACCGTAAGGACGACTAAAATCAAGGACCAAGGGCCTACCCGAACATAGGACTTAAGTCCCACTAAAGCAGTTCGCGTAGCGGGCTTTACATCGGCACCAAGTCCCCGCAGGACCTGCCGGCGCTCAGAAAAGGCGGGGCCGGCGTCCTTAGACGCCGGCCCCGCTGTCCGTCCGCAGACAAGCGGCCGCGCCTCAGCGGACGCCCGGCTTCGCCGCGGTCTTTGTTTCCCCGCCGCGCATCCGCGGATCGTCCGGCGTCATGTGGTCGTAGCACTCGAACGGGATCCCCAGCTCTTCAGCCAGGGCCTTGAGTTCGGCCAGATAATCCCCGCACACGGTCATCGGATGGTTGGAATTTATGCGGGTCTCTATCTTCCCGCACAGTTTCAGGTACCAGTGCGGCCAGTCCGGGCTGCACTTGGCTGAACGCTGCCGCCACTGCTCTTCGGTCGGCACGTCGGTCAAACCCCGCCCGGCGCACAGGTACAGGCCGCCGTCCCGGTAGGAGAAACGGGCCCAGGTGGTCACGCCCGGCTTCCGGACCACGACCGAGGAGGTGCCGCCGCCTTCCTTGAAGTACATGTAGGTCTGCCTCTCCGACCAGGAACCCTTGAGCGAATCGTTGCTGCCGTGCGCGAAGTACGGAGCCAGAGCTCCTGAGTTAACGAACCAGTACAGTCCCTGCCGCGGGTCCCAGTAGCGCAGATCGTTGAACCCCACCGGATCTCCGCCGCTAAGGAGCTTCAGCGTCTGCATCGTGAGCGCGGCGCCGTCGTCGGCTTCCGTGGCGGTGACGAAAGTCTCCCCGTCGGTCTCCGGCCTGAGTTTATTGTTAAGCAGTCCGAGGGTGAGGTCCGTGGTCGGGTAATGCTCGATCCAATCAAGCTGGTCCTGCACGCCGGCGAAATCGAGCCCGAACTGGCGTTTGAGCTCAAGGATGGCGAAGTACACCTTCATCTGGAACAGCGCCATTTCCTTCGTCAGATGCTTCACCGGGTCTGGGCCCAGCCTTACGTCCATTCCCTTCTCGATTATGAAGTTCAAGGCGGCCGCGGCGCGGGAATCGGACACCTTCTCCGCCAGTTTCAACAGGCGCAGGCCGTCGAAACCCTCACGAGCTATGCCGAATATCCGCAGGAAGTCGGCTTCCGATATCTTGTTCCACATCTGCATGGACCTGGGGCCGACCGCGCCGTAGACCGAACCCTTGAGACTTTCCCTGACGGCCTTGGCCTTTTTGCGCGCGGCCGCGTCCGGCTTAACGGCGACGGTCTTCGGCAGCTTCTCCTCGTACTCCCCGTCCTTGAGGAAGGCCTCCACGGCGCCGCGGTAGGCGTCGTGGTCGGAGAATTTCTCGATGAAAAGGCGGCTCGTCCGCATGCCGACATGCGCGGTGCCGGCCGCGGCGGCCAGGAGCCCCACCGCGCCCGGGAAGTCCGGTATCGAGCTGCCGATCATCATCTTGGGGATGGAGCGGTCCAGCTGCCACATGGGCGTCACGGAGAAATCCGGATAAGCCCAGCCGGCTATGAAATTTATCAGGCGTTCGCCTTTGGCGCGCTTGATCACGCGTATGCCTTCGGCGACGCTGGCGACCGGCTTGTCGGCGTTGAGGACGTTCGGCTCCCAGCCGCAGTCCCTGACCACTTTCACCAGTTCTTTCAACTGCTCCGTCGCCACGGGCCACACGACCCTGTTCGGCTCCTCCCTGGCGTCGAGCGGCATGTATATGTCAACCGTTTTTTTCATTTCCTTATTCCCCCTTCGCAGCTGCGGATATTCCGCGCAGGCTTTTCATGAGCGAGACGTTCTCCCGCCCGAAGAAGTCGTGGGTCCTGGTATAGACCTCGTACAGCTTATCGTAGACCGCCTTCGCCTTTTTCTTCGGCCTGTAGGTCCTGGACGGCGGCCTGGTCATGGCGGCTATCGCCTCCGACATGTCGTCGAAGCCGCCGTTGGCGGACCCGGCAGCGGCGGCGCCGAATATGGCGGCGCCCAGCGCTACGGCCTGATTTGACGGAGACACTTTCACCTCGAGCCCGGTGACGTCGGCATAGATCTGCATTATCATCGGGTCCTTGGTGAGGCCGCCGCAGACCACGAGCTCATCCGCCGGTATGCCGCCGCGCCTGCCGGCGTCTATGATGGTCCGGGTGCCGAACGCGGTGCCTTCCACCAGCGCCCGGTAGACCTCTTCCGGCTTCGTCCCCAGGGTCAAGCCCAGCAGGACGCCGCTCAGATTGGCGTTCATGAGCACGCTGCGGTTCCCGTTCATCCAATCCAGCGCGACGACCCCGCCGGCGCCGGGCTCCAGCGCGGCCGCGCGCTTGGAGATGTCGGCGAACGGGTCCGCGGCCTCGATCCGCAGGAAGTCCTTCACGAACCAGCCGAAGATATCGCCCACGGCCGACTGTCCGGATTCGTAACCGTAATAGCCGGGCAGTATGCCGTCCTTTACGACGCCGGCGTAACCTTCGAAGAGCTTCAGTTCGCGCGACAGGGACATATGGCACGACGAAGTCCCCATAATGACCGACATGGGTCCCTCTTTGGAGACGCCCATCCCCGCCACGCCGCTGTGCGCGTCTATGGTGGCGGCGGACACCGGCGTCCCCTCTTTCAGCCCGGTTCGGGCGGCGAAGGCGCGCGTTACCGCGCCGGCCTTACGGCCCGGAGGCACGATGTTCCTCAGCCACTTGTCCGGCAGAGCGGCCAGGGCCGGGTCCAGCGCCTTCAGGAATTCCGCCGAAGGGAAACCGAGTTCCGCGTTCCACAGGCCTTTGTAGCCGGCGGCGCAGGAGTTGCGGCAGAAAGCACCCGTCATCTGCTGGACGAACCAGTCCCCCGCCTCCACGAAGAGGTCGGCGGCCGCGTACACCTCCGGGGCCTTGGAGAACGTCTCCCAGCATTTCGGAAGCATCCATTCGCTGGAAATGATGCCGCTGTAGTATTTGAGAAAGCGCTCGCCGCGGGCGCGGGCGGCTTCGTTTATCCTGTCGGCCTCCGGCTGCGCGGCGTGATGTTTCCAGAGCTTGACCCAGGCGTGCGGGTTCCCGGCGAACTTATCCAGCTTCATCAGCGGCGTGCCGTCCTTCAGCACCGGCAGCATGGTGCAGGCGGTGAAGTCGACGCCAATTCCTATTATCCTGTCGGCGGGAACGCCTTTTACCGCCTCCGCCAGGGCCTTCGTCGCGGCGTCCAGATAATCCTGCGGATGCTGCAGGGCGAAGTCCGGCGGCAGCGGCTTCCTGCTCCCCGGGAGGCCGGAGGTCATGACGCCGTGCGGATATCGGACGGTGGCCTGCGAGGCCTCCGCTCCGGTGGCGCAGTCCACTATCAGCGCTCTTACGGATTCGGTGCCGAAATCGAGGCCGAGCGCGTAGCGTTTCACTTCAGCCACTCCCCGCCCTTGTCCACGTTCTCCCGGGTGAACACGCGCGAGTCGAGGGTGAGTTCCTTCGGGAGGCCTTTCTCCCCGTTCAGGATCCTGACGGCGTTATCCACGGCCTCCTTGCCGCCGGTCGGGTATTCGAAACTGGCCGCCAGCAGGCCCTGTTTCACGTAAGCCTGCCCTTCCTGGGGAAGCCCGTCTATGCCGACGAACATTATGTTCTTTTCCCGGCCGGCCGCCTTGGCGGCCAGATAAGCGCCGTGGGCGCCGGGATCGTTGTGGGCGTAAACCAGGTCTATTTTGGAATGCACGGCGAGGGCCGATTCCATTTCTTTTCTGGCGTCCGGTTCGAGCCATTTCATGTCGGCTTCGAATATTATTTTCAGGCCGCTTCCTTTGATGCCCTGTCTGAAGCCGGAGTTGCGGTCCTGGCCGGGGGTGGAGGTCATGAGACCTTTGAGCTCCACCACGCTGCCTTTTCCGCCGAGGCGGTCGACTATCCATTTGCCGGCGGCCTGGCCGATGCGTTTATTGTCGGCGCCGATGAACATCGTGTAGTCGTCGCCGAGGACGCGGCGGTCGAGGACTATCACGGGAATGCCTTTCTTATAGGCTTCGGCTATAGGCGGGGTCAGCGGCGCGGCCTCTTTAGGCGAGACGATGAGGAGGTTCACTCCTGAGTTGATGAATTCTTCTACCTGGGCGCGCTGTTTTAGGGTGTCGTTCTGGGCGTCCTTGAAAACGA
>JAKLEK010000101.1 GCA_022703115.1 Elusimicrobiota bacterium | reverse complement strand
CCCGGGGGAACGAACGCAGACATGACGCTCCCCCCGCTTCGGCCGATCCGGTGCTTCCGCGCAACGAGGCGCAGCGCCGGTACCTGGAAGCCATATCCGCCTGGGACCTGGTGGTGGCGATCGGACCGGCAGGGACAGGCAAGACCTTCCTGGCGGCGGCCGCGGCGCTGGACGCGCTGAGCTCCGGGGCCGTGGGCCGCATAGTGCTGACCCGACCCATCGTGGAGGCCGGAGAAAAGCTGGGCTTCCTGCCGGGGGACATCTCGGAAAAAGTGCACCCGTTCCTGCGTCCGCTTTACGACGCGTTCTACGCCCTTCTCGGACCCGAACGTTTCCGGCTCATGCGCGAGGACGAGGCGATCGAGACCGTCCCGCTGGCTTACATGCGGGGGCGCACGCTCGAGGACGCTTTCGTCATCCTGGACGAGGCTCAGAACGCCACCCGGGAACAGATGAAGATGTTCCTTACGCGCTTGGGACTTCGCTCTAAGATGGTGGTCACCGGAGATATAACCCAGATAGACCTCAAGGAAAAGGACCGTTCCGGGCTCCTGCATGCCAAGGAAGTGCTGAGGAAGGTGAAAGGGGTCAAGCTCGTCAGCTTCTCGAACTGCGACGTGGTAAGGCACCCTCTGGCCGGGGAGATAGTCCGGGCCTACGAGGACTGGGAGAAGGAGAACCCCGGCTCATGACCGTATCGGTCCATTTCAGGACCCGGGCGCCGGCCGGAGCAAGGGCGCTGGTCCCGGCGCTGAAGAAAGCCGTCAGAGCGGCCCTCGGAAAAAGGGCGGCCGGAGAGGTCGGCGTGATCCTGGAGAACGACGCCGGGATCCGGCGCCTGAACAGGCGCTTCCTGTCGCGCACCGGGACCACCGACGTTATCGCCTTCAATCATTCCGTTCCCGCTCTCCGGACGCCCGGCGTCCCGGCCTTCCCGTTAGGGGATATCTATATCTGTCTTCCCCAGGCGCGGCGCCAGGCGGAATTGATGGGACACGGCCTGGCGACCGAGCTGCTGATACTCGCGGTACACGGAGCCCTGCATCTTTCCGGCATGGACGACGCCTCGCCCCCCGAAAGGCGCGCGATGAACCGTAAGACCCTGAGGCTGCTCCGGGACCTTTGAACGGCGGCGGCCGCCGATTTGTCAGGCCGGGCGGCATAGTTGTAAAATTATCGCGGACCGGCTCCATCCGGGACCTGGGGGTACTGAACATGAGAAAACTTATTCCAGCTGTTGTTGCGGCCGCGGCGCTAAGCGCCTGTTCCACCGGGAACATAACCTACCGGCCCGCGGAGCAGAAACTGCCGCAGCACATAAAGCAGATAGCGGTCAGGCCTTTCGTCAATAAAACGCCTCAATTCGGCCTTGAAGAAAAGCTCACGCTGAGGACCATAGACGAATTCCTAAAAAAAGGCGAGTACGCGCTCGCCCCGGAAGCTTCCGCCCAGGGCGTGGTGGTCGGAGAGATAGTGCATTATATCCTGACCCCGATACAGTACGATGTTAACCTGGTGCCGACGGTCTACAAGCTGAACGTGATCGTATCGGCCAAGTTCCTGGACAGGAACGCCAACCGCTACCTATGGGAGGAACCGGCCCTTCAGGCCGTAAAGATGTATTCGGCCTCCACCCTGCCGGGAGGCATGACGGAAGAATACGCCAGGGAATCCCTGTGGGAGGTCCTGGCCAAGGACATCGTCAAGCGGACCGTGGAAGGCTTCGGAACGGCCACCAGCGCGTCGCAGAAGAAGATCCCCCAGTCCCAGCCGCCGGCGGCTGAAGGCCAACCGGCCGCGCCCCAGGAGACCGCCAGATAAATGCTTTCCCCCTCGGACCTCATCCGGGAATGGACCGGCAAGAAGACAAGGCCGG
Organism: Elusimicrobiota bacterium; assembly: GCA_022703115.1. Taxonomy (GTDB): domain Bacteria; phylum Elusimicrobiota; class Elusimicrobia; order Elusimicrobiales; family UBA9959; genus YA12-FULL-51-18. Next base: position 3,851 of record JAKLEK010000101.1, on the reverse strand, counting down.
TCTGCTGCCTGACGGGCGAAGAGCGCTCCCTTAAGGATTCCGCGCTCCGCGTCCTTCGGGAGGCGTTCGGGGCCGGCGCTTTCAACTTCTCGGAATACGACGCGGAGACCGCCGATATAGGCGACCTCATAAGCGCGGCCATGACGCCCGGCCTGATGTCCGATAAACGCATCATCGTGCTGAAAGGGGCGGAGAAACTGAAAAAAGAGCCGGCCGCCGCGCTGGCGGACTACGTCGCCTCTCCTTCCGACGCCGCGATGCTCGTCGTCCTCCTGGACAGGAAAACGGACGCCGCCGACCTCATTATCGGCCGCCTTACGCCCGGTTCCGGACTGGCGCATTTCGCGCCGCTGGAAAGCGCCGGCGCCGCCGGATACGCGCGCGGCCTGCTGGAAAAGGAAGGCATTACCGCCTCGGAAGAGGCCCTGGAACTTCTGGCCGAGACATGTTCGTTCGACGCGGCCACGATAAAACAGGAAACGGCGAAACTGGCCGCGTGGCGGCACGGGAGCGGAAGGAAGCTGGAGCCGGAGGACATCATGGAATCCGCCGGTTTCTCCAGGACCCTCAACCCGTTCGAGTTCTCCAACGCGCTGCACGCCAAGAACGGTCCCCTTGCCTGCGAGATCGCCGAAAAGATGATGGCCGAGGGCGCCGAACCGGTGGCCATAACCGTCACCCTGGCGCATACGGTCGAGAAGCTCCTCAAGGTCAAGACCCTGGCGGGCGCGGCTCCGGGGAGCGACTCCGCCGGCGTTCTCGGCATGAACCCGGGCTACTACCGCCGCCTCCTGGGAGCCTCCGGGGCCTTCACCCTGAAAAGACTTTCTGCGGGCCTGGACCGGTGCCTTGAAGTGGAATCGATGCTGAAGTCGTCCTCCGGCAGGGACCCGAGGCTTCTGGTAAGACAGCTGATATTCGAGATAACCAGATAAAGGAACAAAGCGTGAAGATAATATCTTCACGCTTTGCGGACCGCGCCGAGCGGCGGCAGCGGAATTACTTCGCGGAGGGGTTCGCGGCGGCGCTCTTTATGCGCAGGGCCAGCCTGGATTTCCTTCGTGCAGCCGCTTTCCAGTGGATAGTGCCGGTCTTGGCGGCCTTATCCAGGAGGGCATAGGCCTTCGGCAGAAGTTTCTGCGCGCTCTCTATGTCCTTTTTAGCGACTAGAAGGCCGAATTCCTTGGCAGCGTCGTGTATCCTGGCTTTCACGCCCCTGTTCTTTGAGGCGGCCTTTTCGGATTTACGCCACGCTTTGATGCCGCTGGTATGCCGTCCGGTCTTGAGTTTAGCCATATTCGCTATTTTATTACTTTTATGCCCCCCAAATCAACTTCGTTCCTTGGAAGACTGCGCGCGCTGGGTTCCGCCACGCTTCTGACCAAGATACTGGGATACGTCCGGGACGCACTGCTGGTCGCGGTCTTCGGCGGGGGCGCGCTGACCGACGCGTATTACGCCGCTTTCAGGATCCTCAATCTGTTCAGACGCACGGTAGGGGAAGGGGCCATAAACGCCGGCTTCATCCCGGCCCTGGAGAAGGAAAAAGCCTCGTCCGGCGGTGACGGCGCCGGTTTTTTCCGCGCCGCGTGGACGCTCATTTTCTTCATCTCTCTGGCTCTGGCGGTCCTGGGGATTATCTTTCGCGAGGAACTGGTAAAGCTGACCTCCTACGGGTTCACAGTGAGACCGGAACAGTTCGAGCTCACGGCGGCCGTGACCGCGATACTGATGCCGCATCTGGTGTTCGTCAACGCCTCGGCGCTGTTCCAGTCCGTACTGAACGCCGCAGGAAGGTTCTTCCTTCCGGCTCTGGCGCCGGCCGCCTTCTCCGTTTCCATCATAGTTTATCTGCTCTTTCTGCGCGGTCCCTGGGCTCCCGCCGGGGACGCGGCCAGGATAACCTGGCTGGCGGCGATCGCGGCCTTCTCCGGTCTGGTCCAGGCGCTCATGCTCGTACCCATGCTGAAGAAGGAGGGTTACGGCCTTTCGTTCTCCTCCCCTTTAAAGGACGCCGCCGCGGTACGGGCGCTGCTGGTCTCCGTTCCCGCGGCCGCGGCCATGGCGCAGGACCAGATCGCGCTTTTCATCAACACTATCTACGCCAGTTTCCTGGAACCGGGCGCCATAACGGCCTTATATAACGCGGCCCGCCTGATCCAATTCCCGGTCTCCCTGTTCGCGGCGGCCGCCGCCGCCGTCACACTTCCCGAACTGTCCAGGCATTCGGCGCGGAACGACTCGGGGGAGTTCTCTTCCGCCCTGAACGAATCTTTCCGGACCACCGCGCTGATAATACTGCCTGCGACGGTAGGGCTTCTGGCGCTGGACCTTCCGATCTGCAGGACCCTGTTCGAGCACGGGCGTTTCACCCCTGAACAGAGCCGTCTGACCGCGGGGGTCCTGTTCTACCTGTCGCTGGGCCTGGCCGGCTTCGCGGTGAACAAGCTGGCGGCGGCCGCCTGCTACGGCGCCGGCGAGACCGCGGCGCCGGTAAGGATAGTCCTTTTTCAGACCGCGCTCAACGCGGCGCTCTGCTTTCCGCTGATGCGCCTGATGGGCGCCCGGGGCCTGGCCCTGGCCACGGCGCTCAGCTCTCTGGCCGCCGCGGGCCTGTTCCTCCGGGCCCTGCGGCGAAGGACCGGCTTTTCCCCCTGGAATACCGGGTTTTTCCTGAAGGCGCTCTCCGCCGCGGCCCTCATGGGAGCGTTCTGTCTGGCCGTAAGGAGCGCGCTCGCCGCGCACCATCCGGCCCTCACCGTAGCGGCGGCGGTGCCCGGAGGCATCCTTCTCTACTTCGCGGCCCTTAAGCTCCTGGGCACGGAGGCGCGGGCCGCGGCCTGAACATGGACATAGATCACCTCCCCTCCGGCCCAGGCGTGTATCTCATGCGCGACGCGGCCGCGGGCATACTGTACATAGGCAAGGCGAAGGACCTGCGCAGGAGGGTGAGCCAGTATTTCGCCAAGGGCGCGGCGCACAGGGACCACAAGATACCCAATCTTACCGCGCTGATACGCCGGATCGACTATATAGCTTCGGCCAGCGAGCGGGAAGCGCTGACCACGGAGCGCGAGCTGATCCGCCGCTACCAGCCGTTCTTCAACGTGTTATGGAAGGACTCCAAGAGCTATCCGTACGTCAAGATAACCTCGGAGGATTTCCCCAGGATCTTCTTCACGCGGAAAAGGGCCCGGGACGGCGGACTTTACTTCGGGCCTTATCCCAAAGTCGAGCCTCTGAAAAAGCTGGCGCACTACCTGCGCCGCATAGGTTTCATAAAGCTGAGACCGTGCCGCTGGGACTTCTCGATATCGCGGCCGCTCGACAGGAGGAAGATCTCCTCCTGTCTGTATTATCATACCGGACAATGCCCGGCGCCCTGCGCCGGACGGATATCCCCGGCGGCCTATCGCCGGCTCTCCGAGCGGGCGGCTGATTTTTTCGGCGGGGACCGCGCGCGGCTGCTCTCCCGGCTCCGGACCGGGATGAAAGCCAGTTCCAGGGCCATGGATTACGAAAGGGCGGCGGATTACCGCGATCTCATCGCGGCGCTGGAACACATGGCCGAAAGGGTGCGCATAGCCAGGTTCGAGCCGGGACTGCTGGAAAAGGAGACGGGCCGGACCGGAGCGGTCACGGCCCTGATGCGCGCGCTGGGCCTTCCCAGACCGCCCGCGCACATAGAAGCCTTCGACACCTCCAGCAGCCACGGCGCGCACGCCGTGGCCGCTTCGGTCTGCTTCATCAGCGGCCGGAAGAACACGGCCCATTACAGGCATTACCGCATGCGTTTCGAGAACCCGGCCGGCGGCTCGAACGACGTAGCGATGATAAAGGAAGCGGTGCGA
>JAKLEK010000100.1 GCA_022703115.1 Elusimicrobiota bacterium | reverse complement strand
CTGATATCTCAGCCGTACTGGCAATACTGGAAGCGCTGCCCATTGATGTTATCGGGTTGAATTGCTCCACCGGTCCGGATTTCATGCGCGAACCGGTCAGATGGCAGATCGGAGTCTACTACCTGGTATGGTTCGGAATTCTTTATTACGGGCGCAGGGCGTTCTCGGCCGTGATGATCTCCTTAATGCTCTCCTCGGCGGTTATAGGCATATGGACCGGGAGGAAGCTCCCTTCCGAGGAGTCCGGGTACATAACTGGTTTCTACGACCCGCGCGGCATAACCAGGACCATCCTCGGAGTACGCGCCGAAAACCCGGAGGCCCGGGTTCTGGTCGACCGGCTCTGGAGGGGACATGAACTGCCGGTCTGGCGGGAGTATCAGCGGGTCATGACCGGCCTGCCGCTCCTCCCTTCCTTCGTGGACGCCGAACGACCCTTCGCCGGGCTCTCGGGCGGCCCCGGCGTTTATCTGCTGCTGACCCATCGCCCGGTACCCAGCGGAGAGAAGATGGTCCAGGGCGACCATGTAGCTCTTTACCGGCTTAGCCGGCCGGAATACTCAGGGAGATGATATGACCGGACGCCTGCGATCTGTACTCGCGGCCTTGTGCTTTATCTGCTTACATGTGCCCCTGTGGGGGGCCGACCGGCCGGCAGCCGCCGCGCCGGGCGCCGGGCCGGTAGTCGGGCTGATCTACACTTCCACTCAGGCCGCGGCCTGGCCGGATACTGATATGCTGGAGCGCTACACGCGCGCGATAACCGGGAACGGCGGTTCCGTGGTCCTGCTGGCCCAGACCCTTGCGCCGGAGGAGAACGAGCGGCGCCTGGCCGCCATCGACGCGCTGCTGCTGCCCGGAGGGGACGACGTCTCGCCGGACCTCTACGGCGAGGCTCCCGCCCCGCAGCTGGAGACGGTGGACAGGGAGTTCGATCTTTACGAGTTCGCGGCCGTGAAAGCGGCGCGCGCGCGCGGCATACCGATACTCGGGATATGCAAAGGACACCAGCTGCTGGCGGTTTATTTCGGCGGCACTCTGTATCAGGACCTTCCCGCGCAGCTGGGAAAAAAGGTCGTTCACCGGGTTCGGAAGGACGGTATCTCTTCGCCCTGCTATCATGAGGTCAGGTTCGAGAAAGGCGGAACGCTGGCGGGCCTTTTCGGTAAGGAACGCTACAGGGTCAATTCCTATCATCACCAGGGGGTGAGAACGGTCGGGGGCCCGCTGCGGGCCTCCGCCTGGTCGAAAGACGGCCTGATAGAAGCGATGGAGGGAGAGAACGTCATCGCGGTCCAGTTCCATCCGGAAAAAGAGCGCGACAAGGAGCCGGTCTTCGATTCTATCTTCAGGCGCTTCCTGTCCATGGCCGAAGAAAAATAACGGCCCGAAGTCCGCTCAAAAACCCTCTTCCAGCGTCTTAGCCCCGCTCGACTTACAGGGGCGGTCAACCCCGGCGCCTTGAGGCGTATAGTCTCGCTTCGGCTAGATAATGCAGAGGTCCGAACAGCACTTCTTTCGCAAGATAGAACGCGTACCTCAGACGGTGCCTGGAGAAAAAAAGTTTCCGCCAGTATTCCCGCCCGGCCCGGAAGAGGCTTGTTTCGAACGGGGCGACGATCCCGTACTTTCTGATCCAGGAGAAAAGAAGATCCTCAAGGTCCAGCCTATGGCTGCCCAGGCGATATTCTTCGGCCGGGAAAAGACGGTTCAGGGACGCGTAGTTCTCCCTGGGTATTGTTTTGCCGAGGTTCTTATATATGTCGGTACCCGGATAAGGCTGCGTCACTCCGATGGAAACTATGGTAGGCCTTATCTCGGAAAGCATCTTTTCGGTAAGCGCAAGGTCCTCCTCTTTCTCGGTCGGCAGGTTGACGAGGACGTTGGCGAAAGTCCGCAGCCCGTGCTTCCTGCAAAGCGCGAAAGCCGTCCGTATATCTTCCAGGGTCATGGCTTTGTTGATGAGTTTCAGGAGTCTGGGAGAGCCCGTTTCCACCCCGAAATCCAGCTGGATGCATCCGGAGTCCTTCAGCAGTCTCACCACTTCCTCGTTCCTGATGCAATTCGCCCTGGTTTCCGCGGCCCATAACATCTTAAGTCCGCTTGACCGGTATGCCCGGCAGAAATCCGATATGTCGTTTTCCCTGATACCGAAAGTGTCGTCCAGTATGTAGAAAAAATCGAAACCATGGCGGTCCTGCAGGATGCGCAATTCCTCCATCACATGTTCCAGCGGCCTTTTGCGCACCAGCGGAACGCCTGGGGCCGGGTCATTGGCCCTCCATACGGTGTTGGAGGCGCAGAAGGAGCAGTTGTAGGGGCAGCCTCGTCCGGTATATATGACGGCGGCGATGGTCGCAAGGCGTCTGATGATGTACTTGGTCGGGCGTCCGTACCAGGACATATCTATTTTGTGGTACGCCGGCATTCCGCAGTCCGCCAGGTCCATTAACTGCCTGTTCCTGGTGACTTTGAGCTTCCCACCCTCAAGGTATGCTATTCCGGGTATGCCGCTGTTATCCGCGCCTTTGCTGTAGAACACGAGGATATCTCCGACCGTCTCCTCTCCTTCCCCCCGGACCACTACGTCGAACGGACTGCCAGGGAACAGAAAGTCTTCAGGCGCTACCGATGGATGCGCGTTACCCGCCAGAATGACGGCGGAGGACCGTTTCTTTATCTCCGAAGCCAGGGAAGCGACGGAGTCCAGGTCGGTTACGAACGCGGCCAGGCCCACGAACCTGGGCCCTTTTTCCTCTATTTCCCGCAGTATCCAGGCGATGTTCTCTTTTGCCGTCCTGAAATGCGGGTCCAGTATCTCCACCGCGAACCCCTTCTTTTCAAGATAGCCGGCTAAGTACAGAAAATAGAACGGCATATACGCCGATCCGGCGTTGGTCGGAGAAACGGCGAACATGATATCCGGACTTTGGCCGGTATGGCGGGGCATGAAGGTAGTCCATTCTACAATATTTATTTACCGGTGTAGGCTGCATGGTCAGGAGGTCGGGGCTATGAAAGGTTCCGTCCCGGCCCCGGAAGAAGGGACCTCATGTGAGGGCGGGCATTTTGCTATAATTGTTATAGTTATATATAGACTGGAGACTCGTTATGAAGTGTATCGTCACCGGCGGGGCCGGGTTCATCGGAAGCCATGTGGTGGACCGTCTTCTCAAAGAAGGCTGCGAGGTTACGGTACTTGATAATTACTCCACCGGAAGGCCGGATAATCTGGCCCATCACTCTTCCTCAGGGAAACTCCGCCTGGTTAAGGCTGATATACGGGACCTGAAGTCCATACGCCCTCATTTCGAAGGGGTGGAAAGGGTCTTCCACCTGGCCGCTCTGGCTGACATCGTCCCCTCGATAGTCAATCCGATATCCTATTACGAGTCGAACGTTCTGGGCACCATGTACGTGCTTGAGGCGGCCAGGAGCGCCGGCGTCAAGAAACTGGTATATGCGGCTTCATCGTCCTGCTATGGGATCCCGGATAAATATCCGACTCCTGAGACAGCTGAGATAAGGCCGCAGTATCCGTACGCGCTGACCAAGTACCTCGGCGAGCAGACCGTCCTCCACTGGGGGCAGGTCTATAAGCTTCCGGTCGTTGCCCTCAGACTTTTTAACGTTTATGGCACGCGGTCGCGCACGTCGGGCACTTACGGCGCCGTCTTCGGCGTGTTCCTGGCGCAAAAGCTGAACGGCAAGCCTTTCACCGTGGTGGGGGACGGAACGCAGACCAGGGATTTCACCTATGTTACGGACGTCGCCGACGCTTTTTTCACCGCTTCGGCCTCGGATGCGGCCGGCGAGGTGTTCAATGTCGGTTCCGGGGGGACGTACAGCGTGAATAAGCTGGTCGGCCTGCTTGGCGGGGATAAAGTATATATTCCCAAGCGGCCCGGGGAACCGGACTGCACATTCGCGGACACTTCCCGGATAGGCGCCAGGCTCGGATGGCGGCCGAAGGTGACCATAGAGCAGGGTGTGGCCAACGTGCTCGCCAACATAGAATACTGGCGTCAGGCTCCGGTCTGGACGCCTGAGAACATCGGCGAGGCGACCCGCGACTGGTTCAAATATCTCGGAGATATGAAATGAAGCAGGCTTCAGGCGGACATAAGAAGGTCCATGCGATAGAAGAGCTCGCCCGAATAGTGGAACGGCATAAGAGCCATGGAAAGACCGTGGTCCACTGCCATGGGGTTTACGACCTGATGCATCCCGGACACATAAAGCACCTGGAGGCGGCCCGCGCGCAGGGCGATATCCTGGTGGTCACTATAACGCCTGACCGATACGTCAACAAGGGGCCGGGCCGCCCGGTCTTCAACGAACATCTTCGTGCCGAATCCATTGCGGCGTTGGCCTGCGTGGACCACGTCGCTATAAACTCCTGGCCTACGGCCGTGGAGCCGATAGACCTGCTCAAACCGAGCGTCTATATAAAGGGCTCCGACTACGCCGCGCCGGAGCGGGACATAACCGGTGGCATATTGCATGAGCGGGAGGCGGTGGAGCGCCACGGCGGCCGCCTGCATTTCACCGATGAAATCACTTTCAGTTCGACAGAACTGCTGAATAAGTTCTTCAGCGTATTCCCGGAGAAGACCAAGGAATTCCTGGAGAAATTCAAAACGTCCTACTCTTCCGACGCCGTTATAGAACAGATGAAGAAGCTCTCCGCTATGCGGGTCCTTCTAATAGGGGACACCATTATAGACGAGTACCATTACTGCCGTGGGCTCGGTAAGGCTTCCAAAGAGAACATGATCTGTACTAAGTTCATAAGCGAAGAGCGCTTCGCCGGGGGGTGCTGGCCTGCGCGAACCACGCTGCCGGGTTCGTCAAGGAAGTGAAGATGGTCACCTGCCTCGGAGGCGAGCAGGACAAGCACGAATACGTCCTTGACCATCTGAAACCCAACGTGTCCCCCGAACTGTTCACCCGTCCGGATTCCTGTACCGTGACCAAGCGCCGTTTCGTCGACCCGGCTTTCCTGGATAAGATGTTCGAGGTCCAGTTCTTCGAAGACCATCCGTTGCCTTCCGACATAAGCGCCCGGATCTGCGCCTATCTGGAAAAGGCGGTTCCGGAATACGATATGGTGCTGGTCTCCGACTTCGGCCACGGTTTCATCGACGGCGCGATAATAGAGGTCCTCTGCCGCAAGGCCAGGTTCCTGGCCGTCAATACCCAGACCAATTCCGCCAATTCAGGCTATAACATGATAACCAAGTACCCGCGCGTCGATTATATCTGTATCGACGAGCCGGAGATGCGTTACGCAGCGCGGGACAAGTATGGCGAGATAAAGTCCGTGATAGAGAAGGTGGCCAAAGACCTGCGTTGCGGCAAAGTGGCCGTGACCAGGGGACATCTCGGCGCCATGGTCCACGACTCCGGCCGCGGGTTCTTCGAGGTCCCGATCTTCTCCGATAAGGTCGTGGACCGCGTCGGCGCCGGGGACGCTTTCCTGTCCGTCACCGCTCCCATGGTGGCCGCCGGCATTCCGATGGACGTGGTCGGTTTCATGGGGAACCTTGTGGGGGCTTTCAAGGTGAGCATAGTGTGCAACCGTTCTTCCATTGAGCCGGTACCGCTCTATAAATCCGTCATCACCATGCTGAAATAAGGGATAGATGATATGCCCAAGACGATAAACGCCTATTCGTCCGCTCTGCAGAAGATAGTTTCCGCTTCCTCCGCCACCGGCGAGAACGGCGCGCGCATCGCGCTCCCAAAGGCGGCGGCGGCGATAACGGAGCGCCTGGCGGCCCTGCGCGGAACTCCGTTC
>JAKLEK010000010.1 GCA_022703115.1 Elusimicrobiota bacterium | reverse complement strand
AAAGCCCCGGTCGGAAGGTAAGAGGGCGCGCTTCTTACACAGGAGACACGGATATGGAAACGGAAAACAAGACCATGCTCAGGCTGGTAAAGATGCAGGACGTCAAGCTCAAGGACAAAAGCGTCATAGTCAGGGTGGACTATAACGTCCCGATGAAGGACGGCGCGGTGAAGGACGACACCCGCATCCGCGAGACGCTGAAGACCCTTAAGCACCTTCTGGACGCCAACTGCAAGGTCGTGCTCGCGGCGCACCTGGGCAGGCCCAAGGGCAAGGTCGACCCCAAATACACGCTGGCTCCCGTGGCCCCTCATCTGGAGAAGCTGGCCGGAGTAAAGGTGCATTTCGCTTCCGACTGCGTAGGCCCGGAGGCCGCCAAGGCCGTGAAAGCGGCCCGGAACGGAGAGATCGTTCTGCTGGAGAACCTGCGGTACCATCCCGAAGAGGAGAAGAACGACGAGGCTTTCGCCAAGCAGCTGGCCGCCCACGGCGATTTCTTCGTGCAGGAGGCTTTCGGCGCTCTGCACCGGGCCCATTCCTCCACCGCCGCCATCACTAAATTCCTGCCCGGGGCCATCGGGTTGCTGGTGCAGAAGGAACTGGAGTATCTCGATAAGGCCATGGTCAATCCGCGCCGGCCGTTCGTCGCCGTGATAGGCGGAGCCAAGGTGTCGGACAAGATAAACGTGCTCTACAGCCTTATCGACAAGGTGGACACGATCATAATCGGCGGGGGCATGGCCTATACGTTCCTGGCCGCCCAGCAGACCAATATCGGAAAATCCCTGCTCGAGGCGGATAAGGTGGAAGAGGCCGGAAAGATCATCATGAAAGCGTTCAAGAAGAACGTGGAGATGCTCCTGCCGGCCGACCATGTGGTGGTCAAGGAGATCAAGCCGGACGCTCCCAAGGAAGTGACCCAGTCCATGGCCATCGGCGACGGCTGGATAGGCGTGGACATCGGTCCCAGGACCGAGATGCTCTTCGCCGACAAGATAAAATCGGCCAAGACGGTCTTCTGGAACGGTCCGGTCGGCATCTTCGAGACGCCCGCTTTCTCAAGCGGCTCCGTCACGGTGGCCAACGCCATGGCCGAGGCCACGCGCGGCGGCACCACCACCATACTGGGCGGGGGGGACACCCTTTCGGTCCTTAAGACGGCCGGTCTGAAGTCGGACCAGATGTCCCACTGCTCCACCGGCGGCGGGGCCAGCCTGGAGTTCATAGAAGGGAAGATGCTTCCGGGGCTCGTCGCCCTGTCGCAGCAGAAGCAGGCGTAGGAGCCGACCGGGGCTTTACGCCCCACGTTCAAGCCGGTAGCCGGAGGTTATAATGTACGGATTCATAATGGTGGTGCACGTCCTGGTCGCGCTGACGCTCATAGTCGCGATAGTAGTGTTCCAGACCAGCAAAGGTTCGGCGCTGTCCATGTTCGGAGGCGGGGGGGACGCCCTGTTCAACTCCGCCAGCGGCACGTCCTTCATAAAGAAGTTCACTATAGGCGCGGCGATAGTCTTCGCCGTGACTTCGCTGCTGCTGTCGGTCCTCTCTTCCAGCAACAGGATGCGTTCCGTAGTCCAGCAGTATCCGCTCAGCGCTCCGCCGCAGGCCCAGCAGGCCCCGGCCGCTCCCGCCGTTCCGCCGGCTCCCGCAGGCAAATAAACCCAGGCCATCCGGGACAAAAAGAACGCCGCCCTGAAAAGGGCGGCGTTCTTTTCCGCCGTTCTCCCGGACCTACTTCATGACCTTGTTCTCGAAGGTCCTTATTATATCCGCGAGATCGGAGGGGGTTTTCGCCGAGAAAAGCCGGCGCCGAAGGGTCAGGTTGGAGATAAGGCCGGAAAGGCTGGCCAGGATGTTGAGCTGGGCGGTGGGCTCGTTGAACGGCGTAAGAATGAGGAACATAAGCCTGACCGGCTGTCCGTCCGCGGCCGGGAAGCCGATCCCGTCACGCCGCATGCCTACCGCCACCATTGTGCCTGGCAGTCCGGAGATACGGGCGTGTGGAAAAGCGGTCTGATGTCCCAGCGCGGTGGAGAAGTTCATTTCCCGCTTCATCACCGCCTTGAAGGCTTCTTCCGCGTCGAAAACAGGGCGCGCCGAGTGCAGGTTCTCCAGCAGTTCCCTTATGGCCTCGGGTCTGCCGCTCCCGCGCAGCTCCGGCGCGAAGGCCTCGTACACCAGCGCCTGGCTGAGGGTGAGCTTGGGAAGGGGCTCGAACTCGTCCCGTATCTCCCCGGTCAGTTCCTCCACGATGTCTTCCATGGTCAGAAGCCCGGATACCGCCCCTTTCTGGTCCTTCACCAGGGCGAAATGTATGCGCTTTTCCTGGAAATCCCTCAGTGCCTTCTCTACGGTGATGTTCTCGGGTATGAAGTGCAGCGGCCTTTTGAGCTTCTGCAGGTCCGGAGAGTAGCAGGCGCCGGAGCAGCCGATGAAATCCAGCGATATGTCCTTGAAATGGACGAAGGAGTCGGCTTCCTGTATGCCTGCGGCGGTGAGGGGGTAGCGTGAGAACTTCTTTTCCCTGATGACGGCCACGTTCTCATCCCAGGGACGGGCCAGGGATACGTAGGCGATGGACTTGGCCGGGGTCATAACCTCGGCGACCCCGGTGCGCCCGAAATCGAAGAGGTGTTCGAACATCATGAGCCGGCCCAGAGAGAGCTTGCCGTGCTCCTGCGATTGTCCAAGGATCATGCGCAGCTCTTCTTCGGAGTGCAGCCTTTCGCTCTCGCGGGACTGTATGCGCAGCAGCTTCAGGACCGAGTTCGCGGTCTCGTTCAGCACCCACATCGGCACGAACATTATGGTATGGAACACCTTGAAAGGCACGGCTACCAGCAGCGCGGAGGTTTCCGGCAGGCGTATGGCGATGTTCTTGGGCACCAGTTCCCCGAGCACCACGTGGCAGCAGGTTATGAAGGTGAACGCGGCGCCCAGGGCCGCCGTGTGGGAAAAGGCGCTCGAGAACGGAAGGTCAAGATAGTCGAAGATCGGTTTTATGAGATGCGCCAGGGCGGGCTCTCCGACCCAGCCCAGACCGAGGCTCGCTATGGTGATGCCGAGCTGGGCGGTGGAGAGGTACGCTTCCAGCTGGCGGACCTGCTCCTTGGCGACCGCCGCCATGGAGTTGCCCTTCCCGGCAAGCTCCTCCAGCCTGGTGAAACGCACCTTTACCACGGCGAATTCGGCGAGGACGAAGAAGGCGTTCAGCAGAAGGAAGAAGGCCGCCGCCAGAATGGCGATGATGTCCAGCATGGCGTTATTCTATCATTTTGCCTAATAGGCGGGAAATTTACTAAACTGTAGCGGTCGTCCTCAGGCTGCGGCAGGGGGACGCAGGCGAGATTCTCTCCGGCCGTACGCGGGACCTGTTCACGCGGAGGGCGGAGCGACGGATGCGCGGGTGGCGAAACTGGTAGACGCGCACGTTTGAGGGGCGTGTGTCTAACGACTTGGGGGTTCAAATCCCCCCCCGCGCAAGTCTATTTACGCGAGAAAGGAGAGCCGTCCGGCCCTGAAAGCCGGGCGGCTTTTGAACATGATGAGGAATATTTTCCCCGACAAGCTGGTGGAACGCATAGCCGCTAAGACCGGGACTCCGGTCTATATATATTCGGCGGACAGGATAACCGCCAACCTCGAGGCGTACCGTAAGGCGTTCGCCCCGGCCGGCCCCCTGATCTGCTACGCTATGAAAGCCAATTCCAACTGCGCTATAGCCGGCCTGCTGGCGCGCTCGGGCGCTGGGGCCGACGTGGTGAGCGGGGGGGAGCTTTACCGCGCGCTCAGGGCGGGTTTCCGGCCGGACAGGATAATATTCTCCGGCGTCGGCAAGACCGCAGAAGAGATGGCTTTCGCCCTGCGTTCCGGGATACGCTTCCTTAACGTGGAGTCGCTGGAGGAACTGGAACTGCTCGAACGCACCGCGGCGCGCATGAGGCTGAAGGCCCCGGTCTCGGTCAGGGTGAATCCGGACGTGGACCCGCATACCCATAAGTTCATTACGACCGGAAAGATCGGGAGCAAGTTCGGGGTCTCTTTCGCGGAGGCGGGACGCCTGTACTCTTTCGCCGCCGCTTCCGGGTACCTTGAACCGGTCGGACTGCATTTCCATCTTGGTTCGCAGATCTATTCCGCCCGGCCTTACGCCCTGGCCGTTTCCGCCGCCGTCAGGTTCATTAGGGGGCTTGAAAAGAAGGGCATCAGGCTCAAATATCTGGACATCGGCGGAGGCTGGGGGGTTAAAGAGGGGGAGGATATGCCCTCTCCCTCCGCTCTGGCCCGGATCGCCGTGCCGGCCGCTAAATCGGTGGGTCTGGAACTTATCCTGGAGCCGGGCCGGTCGATGGTGGCGGCCGCGGGGGCGCTGGCCGTGAAGACGCTCTATAGGAAGAAGAGCGGTCCGAAGCGTTACGTCATAACCGACGGCGCCATGAACGACCTGATCCGTCCGGCCCTTTACGGCGCGGAGCATCCGGTCCGCCCGCTGGTGAAAAGGCCCGGTCCCCCGGTCCGCCTGAACATAGCCGGACCGGTCTGCGAGAGTTCCGATCTGCTGGCTTCCGGCGTGCGCCTGCCGCTCCCTTCGCGGGGCGATATCCTCCTCATCCTCTCGGCCGGGGCCTATGGGTTCGCCATGAGCTCGCAGTATAACTCCAGGCCGCGCGCGGCCGAGGTCCTTGTGACCGGCCGCCGCTCCTGGAGGCTGATCAGGGAGAGGGAGACCTACCGGGACCTGATAACAAAGGAAAAGCGCTGAGGCGCGTCCGGCCGAGATCTATGGTCGAAGGATCAACCGCGGTCTGTCCGGTATGCCTGAAAGGGACCACCCGGCCCCTCTGCCGGGCCGCGCTTTATCCCGGAAATGAACGCGATATCCGCGAATGCGCGGACTGCGGTTCCGCCTGTTACTTCCCGCCGCCTTCCAAGGAGGAGATAGCGCGCTGCTATAGCGACGGCTATTTCAGCGGCTTCTTCCGGCAGTACTGGAAAGACTATTACAAAGGCCGCGCCCTGGCGCTCAGGCTTTCCGCCTGGAGGCCGGAAGGGGAGCTTCTGGACGTGGGCTGCGCCCTTGGCACCCTGCTGGCCGGGGTCAGGAACAGTTCGCGCTGGCGCGTTCGGGGGCTGGAACTCTCCTCGGAAGCCGCCGATATGGGCGGCCGACTGAATAAGGTGGAAATAACCGTTTCCGCCCTGTCCGCGGCCCCGTTCGCCGCCGGCAGGTTCGACTGCGTCCACGTCAACAACGTGCTGGAGCACGAATCGGACCCTGTAGCGGCCCTGAAGAAGGTCTCGGCTTTGCTCAATAGTCGCGGGCGTATGGAGCTTACCGTTCCTAACGGCCCGGTGGACCTGCTGCCGAACGTGACCCTCTTCAGGCGGCTGGGGAGGCCCGTGAAGACCAGGCACGGCGGGCACCTGTTCTTCTTCACGAGGGCCGGGCTGGAGGCGATGCTGTCCGCCGCCGGTTTCAGAGCGGTCTCTTTCAGGAATTTCCACTTCAAGCAGGGGATGAAGGCCCGCGGCTGGCTTCCTGGCGCTTACCGGTCCTTTCTGCGGTCCGCGCCGGACCGCGGCGGAGAGTCAAAGGGAAAAGAGACGCTGGAAGCGTACAAGGGGCTCATCCCTCCGGCCGCGTCCTGGTCCCTGTATTACGTGCGCTACCGTCTGCGCCGGATGTTCTACTGCCCGTTCTCGGATTTCGGGGCCGATTTCAGCGTAGTAGCTGAGAAAAAATAGTGCGCCTTCCGGCGCCGGTTCAGGCCTTTTCCGGCGTCCGGACTTTACCGCCTTCCGCCAGTTTCTCCCGATACCTGAAGATGGAGAGGAAGATTACGTAGAAATCGGTCAGAGCGGTCTTGAACCCCGCCCCTCCATCCATGAACCCCAGCTTGAGGAAGTAAGCCGAGATGAAACGGGTGAACGGCCGGAAGAAGATCAGCAGCGGATGCCTGCGGTCCTCCAGATAGTTCTCCGAAAGCGCCTCTGAGTAGAATCCCAGTTTTCTCGGTATATCCGATACGCTCCGGTACGGATAGTGGAGCAGCGGCGAGGCCAGACGTCCGGTCCCTCCGGAAACGTCCAGCCTTTCGTGGACCGGCCGCTTGATGAACCTGGCCCTGCCTTTCCTGAAAAGACGCAGCTGCGTATCCGGGTACTTTCCCCCGTGTTTAAGCCAGCGGCCGAAATAGAAGTTCCTGCGCGGCATTTCGTAGGCGTTGGGCGCGTTCCCGGAAGAGACGGCCGAGATTATCTCGTCCCTCAGTTCTTCGGTTATCTCCTCGTCCGCGTCCAGGATGAAGATCCAGTCGCCCGACGCCTGGTCGGCGGCGAACTGCTTGTTGACGTGCACGGCCAGGCTGTTCTCCCTGCTGAAATGCCGGACCTTGGGGGCGCCGGCGGCCGCGGCCGCGGTCCCGTCCGTCGAGCCGCAGTCTACGAGGATTATCTCGTCGGCCCAGGCGGCGCTGGCTAGCGCTCCGGCGACGGTGCTCTCCTCGTTATGGGCTATCATCGCTATGGAAATACGCGGCGTCATAAGCGGGCTCCTGTATCGCGGCGGGCGGCGGAGTTGGTCGACGCGGCCAGCGCCATCAGTACCGCGAACGACGTATGTACATGCTGGAAAGATATCTCGGTCAGGTTCATGACGAAAAAAGCCGGCAGTAAGGACACCGCCCAGAGGGTGAACGCGTCGCGCTCTTTCCTGAAGTTCCGCAGGGAAAGAGCGAACATGCCGCCGAAAAGCGCGAGGAGGGCCGCGAGGCCGGTCAGCCCCCGCTCTGCCAGCTGATGCAGGTAGAGGTTGTGAAGGCTGCTCCAGGTTTCCTGGACCCCCAGGGGGCCGGGATGGTACAGCCTGAAAGCGTTCTTAACGTTGGCCGGGCCAACCCCGAGGAGAGGATGGTCGCGGAACATGGCGGCTCCTGTCTTCCAGAGTTCAAGCCGGATGTTCACTCCGACAATGTTCTTGTTCCCTACGGTGAGCGTCCGGCCGCCGTCCGCGGCCGGGGCGGCGGCGGCCTGCGAATAGGGGTTGCCGATCCGCTCTCGTACGTAAGGATTGAAGGCCGCCGCCAGCGCTCCGAGCAGCAGCATGCCGCCGCCCCAGAGCGCCAGCCTGCGGCGCGAGGGGCCGTCGAAAGCGAATATCGCGGCGGGTACCAGCATCAGTCCGAGGTAGGCTCCGCGCGTCCTGGTCAGCAGGATCGTGACGAAGAGAAGCGCCAGGGCCGTCAGGCGGAATTTCGTCCGGCTCGGGCCCTCTCCGGCGGGGGGGCGGAGGATCGAACTCAGAACGAAAGCGAAGGCTATGACGAGGATCTCGCCGTACCTGACGGGGTTGGAGAACGCGCCGGCGCGCTGGTAAAAGGAGTCGTAGCTGCTGAAGAACCAGGCCACGTGCGCCGCGCCGGCGGCCGCCGCGAAAACGGCCCCCGCGGTGTAGAATTCGGCGGCGGTACCCAGCAGTTCGTCCTTAAGGGTCGAGAGGAGCGTAGCGAAGCAGAGGTATTTAATGAGGTCCGAAGGGAGATAGGCGAAGGCCCTGCCTTTGTCCATGGCGAAAACGGCCGCCGTAAGTCCGGCGGCCAGGTAGAGCATCCACATCGTGAAAAGAGGCTGCCGCGAGGCTGCGCGCAGGGGCGCCGCGCGGTTCTCCGCGCCGACGCGTGATTCGATGAAAAGAACGCAGAACATCAGGAACAGAGCCGCTTCCACCGCGGTCACCGAGAACGGTACGGTGAAAGCGAACAGGGCCGCCGCGAAGCGTTTCACTCTTTTCAGTCCGGCTTCGCTCATCTTCATGCTCATGCCCCCCGCGCGGCTTTCAGGAATGCCCGTTCGGTGCGTTCGGCGAAGGCGGCCGGAGCCAGGTCTTCTACCGCCCGGGTCCTGTTTCGTTCGCCTGCCGCCCGCATGGCTTCCGGGGACCTGAGCAGGGAGATCAGTCTGTCGGCCATGGCCGCGGGGTTTTGCGGAGGCACCAGCCATTCCGGGGCTACTAATTCCGGCAGGCATCCGACGGCGGTGGCCACCAGGGGCCTGCCGGCGGCCATCCATTCCAGGGCCGCGCGGGAAACGGCCTCGCTCCCGAGCGAGGCTATCACCCCGATACCGCAGGACCTGTTGAACTCCGCCGCGTCCGGTACGTGTCCCATGAATCCCACCCTGCCGGCTACGCCCAGTTCTTCGGCGCGCCGCCTGAGGGCGGAGTATTTAATGTTCTCTTCCCTGCCCGCGATCAGGAATTCCGCTGATGGGAATTTTTCGAGCACGAGGGCGGCCGCTTCGAGGAAACATAGATGTCCCTTTACCGGGTCGAGCCTGCCCAGTATGCCTATTTTCGGCGGCAGCGGCTCCTGCCCGCTTCCGGCCGGAGCGGCGGCGATGCCCTGATAGATCACCTCTATCCTCTCCGGCGCGAGGCCGGCCCCGGTATACATGGTTTTTATCGTCCCCGACCCGGCGATGACCAGGGCGGCTTTGCCCATGGTGAATCCGACCGAAGGCCGTTTCGCGTCCGCCTTGGTCCTGACCAGCGCCGGGCTGCCGGCGGTTATTTTAGAGAGGATCCAGGCCATGGTCTGCGCCCTGCCGGTGTGCGCGTTGACGACGTCGATGCCGTTCTTGTCTACGGTCTTCTTCAGGCCGTAAAGCGCGCCGAGAACGAAGGGGTCCCGCCGGGGGGGGATTATCGAGAGCGGCAGGGACCGGGAGCGCGCGAAAGCGGCGGCCGCGCTGCCTTCCGGGGCGGCGAAGAACACGCCGTGCCCGCGTCCGGCGAGAGCGTCGCTCTGCTCGAAGGCGTAGGCTGCGAGGCCGCTGTTCCACGGTATGTCTATGATATTGAGTATTTTCATGCGAAGGGAACGGGCGGACCTCAGGCGGCGCCGGAGCGCAGACGTAAGAGTTCCTGCTCGTATATTTTGAGGGTCAGTTCGGCCATTTTGGGCGAGGAGAAGTCCAGTCTCCGTCTGTGGCCCTCTTCGGCTATCCTGCGTCTCAGCTGCGGGTCTTCCAGCAGCTCCACTTGCGCCGCCGCGAGCGCGGCCGGGTCCTTGACGCCGGCCAGAAGCCCGTTGGCCCGGTCCTCGATCACGTCCGTGATGCCTCCGGCCCGGGTGGCGACTATGGGGAGGCTGGAGTTCATGGCTTCGATGAGAACGCTGCCCATTCCCTCTTCGGAGGAGGGCAGGACGAAAATGTCGAAGGCGGAAAGCAGTTCGTAGGGGTCGTCGTAATACCCGATGAGGTGGAAACGGTCCTCGATGCCCAGGATTTTGACCAGCCGCCGCACGTCAGCGGCCAATACGCCTTCTCCGGCGATTATGAAGCGGGTTTCCGGATGTTTCTCCGCGACCAGCGCCGCCGCTCTGGCGAAATTCTCCGGGTCTTTGTGCGGTACCAGGGCTATGAGCGAGCCTATCCAGGGGGCTTCGGAAGGTATGCCGAACCTGGCCGAGACCTTGGCGCGCGCGGCACGGCGGTAGGCGTCGAAACCGCCGTTCTCCCACGGGGTCTCGTCCAGGTCTACGGTGCTGTTCACCACGGTTATGCGGCTTTCCGGCAGGCCCAGAGAGAGCATTATGTCCTTCACCGGTCTGGAAATAGCTATCACGCGGTGGGCGTTCCCGTATTTGAACCGGGAGGAGAGGCCGGGCGAGGGGACGAAGTCCACCCGGCGGTGGGCTATGCGCACGCAGCGTATGCGGAAAGAGGCCAGGTAGGAAACGGCCGCGGCGTGGGAAGTGTGGGAATGGAGCACGGGCGGTTCCGCGGAGCCGCCCGCCGCGGCTTTTATCCTGGCGTTGAGGATGAAGGCGGATACGGGGTCCCATTCGAAGAAGTAGGGAAGGGTGATGGTGCTGAATCCTTTCCGCTTGGCGGTTCTTTCCAGGGGCGAGCCTTTGCGGCAGACTACGTGGTTCGAGTGGCCGAGTTTGTTCAGTTCCTTTACGAGGTAGAGCATCTGGCGCTGGCCGCCGCGCAGTTCCCTGCCGTCGTCGAGGTGGAAGATCTGGAGCTTTCGTTCCATAAGATATGACAGATATTCTAACACTTATCGCGGCTCCGGTTCAGCGGCGCACCGCGCATGGGGGGAAAGCGAAGCGGGACAAACGTCCGGGCGTCCTAAGGCCCTGGTTTTGTCCCGCAAGCACCGGAAAATCTGGTGGACGTGACAGGAATCGAACCTGCGACCTCCTGCATGCCATGCAGGCGCTCTCCCAACTGAGCTACACGCCCATTACCTATATAATTCTAGCAGTATAACGCGAGGATTTCAAGTCCTTTGTCCCGGTGTCCCCGGGTTCGCTGGACTGCCGGGTGACCGGATTTGGGGTCCTCTCCGAGGTTTGAGACTCAGCCGCAACTAAGGGTTCGCGGGTCCTGACAGGGGCCCGGAACGCGGAACCGGCGTCGCGTACACCGTACGCGCGCCTGCGTTCCGGGTTGTGTCCGGGAACACACGACAGGATAGCGTAGTCCACCCGGTCCTCCGCGCGTTTAAATAACAGACCAAGGCCGGAGGGGTGACGCCCGAGCCATCTTTTTGACCCCGCAGCGGAAGGTGAACAGAGTGGTGCTTCTCGCCTTTCCTAGCTAGGGGATGGGTGGAGCGAGGGAAGCGAAAAGATGGTTCGGGCGGCAGGACCCCGAACCCGCACCAAGCCAAAGGTTACGACAGGGAATGTCGGAGGAGTGTTCCGCGTACCCCACACCGGCAGCCCAGCGCACCCGGGATAACCAGCCGAAGGGCGACAGGGTCCCGGCCCGGCCGGCGGAAGGCTACCTCCGTTGGCTGCGAACACTAGTTGCGGGTGACCGGTAACCTCTCGCTGGACCCGCGGGCACTAATTAGGGCTGTACGCGTGTTGGTGGGGGGAGGGAATATTGTGTAGAATAGATTTAATAGCGAACGCCCGCCCGGGCGCCGCCGAAGGAGCGCAACAATGAAGATCAGGTCTTTTAACGTGCTGCCCAATCTCCCGGAGAGCCTCAAGGCCCTCGACGAGCTTTCCACCAATATGTGGTTCACCTGGAACTGGGACGCCATCATGATGTTCGTCGATATCGATGACTATCTCTGGCACCGCTCCCACCGCAATCCCAAATGGATACTGGGCACGGTTTCCCCGGAAAGGCTCGAGACGCTCAGCCGCGACGAGGCCTTCCTCGGACGTGTGCGCGACATTAAAGCCCGCTTCGACGCCTACCTGGCCGACAAGGGCACCTGGTTCAACCAGAACCACGACCCCCGCGAGAACGACATGCTGGTGGCCTATTTCTCCATGGAATACGGGATAGGCGAAGGGCTGCCGATCTATTCCGGCGGTCTCGGCATGCTTTCAGGCGACCATCTCAAATCCGCCTCCGACCTGGGCATCCCTCTGGTCGGCGTCGGGCTCCTGTACCGCAAAGGCTACGTGCAGCAGGTCCTGAACAGGGACAGCTGGCAGGTCGAACGCTATCCTGAGAACGACTGGTACAACATGCCGGTCCGCATCGTCTCGGACGCGAAAGGGGAACCGCTGCGCATCGACGTGCAGCTGGACGGGGAAACCGTGAAGGTCGGCATCTGGAAGGTCCCGGTGGGACGGAATTTCCTGGTGCTCCTGGACACCAACCTCCCCGAGAACTCGCCGCAGTCCCGGACCATAACCGAGCAGCTTTACGGCGGAGACAGGGAGAACCGCATCCGGCAGGAAGTCATACTCGGCGTCGGCGGGCCCCGCGCCCTCAGGGCGATGGGCCTGAACCCCACCGTCTACCACGTCAACGAAGGGCACTCGGCTTTCCTGCTCTTCGAGCGCATACGCCAGCTGATGTCCGACCGGAACCTGACCTTCAGGGAGGCCAAGGAGGCCGTCTGGGCGTCCTCGGCCTTCACTACCCATACTCCGGTCATGGCCGGCAACGAGTATTTCGATTTCGAACTGGTCCGGAAGTACATGGAACCGTACTGCCGGCAGATGGGGCTGAGCATGGCGGAATTCCTGGAAATAGGCAAGGAGGAGCCGTCTTCGATGGGCTTCTGCATGACCGTGGTGGCCCTGCGCCTGTGCGCCTTCCTGAACGCGGTCAGCCTCCTCCACCGCGACACTTCGCGCGAGATGTGGCAGAAGATATGGCCGCAGCTGCCCTGCTACGAGATCCCCATCGAGGGAATAACCAACGGCGTGCATACGTCCTCCTGGATAAGCCACGAACTCCATAAGCTTTTCCAGCGCCACCTGAAAGGTGAGCACGGCGGCGAGGTCTCTCTGGAGAACTGCGACTGGTCCAAACTGGACGGCATCGACGACAAGGATATCTGGGAGACCCATCTTATCCGGAAACAGAAACTGGTGAAGCTGGTGCGCGACCGCCTGAAGAGACAGTACCAGCGGCTTGGTTCCGACAGGACCGTGCTCGAGGAGCTGGGGCAGGCCCTTAATCCCGAATATCTGACCATAGGCTTCGCGCGGCGGTTCGCGACGTATAAACGCGCCACGCTTTTCATGCGGAACCTGGAACGGCTGGCGGAGATAGTTGTCAATGAAAAGATGCCGGTCCAGTTCGTGGTGGCCGGAAAGGCCCACCCCGCCGACACGCACGGGAAGGAGTACATCAAAGCCGTGGCCAGGCTGACGATGGACAAACGCTTCAAGAACCGGGTCATATTCGTAGAGGATTACAATATGAACGTGGCCCGTTATATGGTGCAGGGGGTGGACGTATGGCTCAATAACCCCATACGTCCGCTGGAAGCCTCCGGCACCAGCGGCATGAAGGCGGCGGCCAACGGCGTGCTGAACCTTTCCGTCCTGGACGGCTGGTGGGTGGAGGGCTTCTCTCCGGAGGTCGGCTGGTCCATAGGCACCACGGAGCGGTATAACAGCGAAGAGGAGCGGGATTACGTGGAATCGGAGGCCATATACGATCTGCTGCAGAGGATCGTGGCTCCCCTCTACTACGATCGCGGCGATGACGGGATACCTCATAACTGGGTCCGGATGATGAAGGCCTCCATACGGAAACTGGCTCCGCGCTTCAATACGAACCGGATGGTGAAGGAATACTACGACAGGTTCTACGTGCCCGCCCATCGCGCCGCCGCTTCGCTGTCGGACGGGGGCCGCCTTGCCGGGCTGGCGGCCTGGCGCCGGCGCGTAGAGGAGAACTGGCCGAAGGTGCGGGTCGCGCTGGACGATTTCAAACCGGAGATGGAGATACATTCCTGCACCAAAGTGCCGGTGCGCGCCAGGGTCTGGCTGGGGGACCTTACTCCGGAGGACGTGGATGTGCAGCTATACGTCGGCATCGCCGAGGGGGAGGCCGTCTTCAAGCAGGGGGAAGGGACCTCCATGCGCCTTGAGACCGGCTCGGGCGGCGTTCATTCTTTCTCAGGCGAGGCCGCCGCTTTCGGAAGCGGCCGGCACGATCTGGCCGTCCGGGTCGTTCCCAGGCATCCTGACCTGGTCAATCCGTTCATGCCGCCGCTGATGAAATGGAACGAAGAGTGAGCGATGGATGAACTGCGGAGATATATACTATAATTAAGCAGCGGCGGAAATAGTAAAAAGAGAGGTAAATCGACAAATGGCAAAAGGTAAAGTGAAGTGGTTCAACGACAAAAAAGGTTTCGGTTTTATAATCCCGGAGGACGGTTCCAAAGACCTCTTTGTCCACCATTCCTCGATCCTTGGAGAAGGTTTCAAGACCCTGGCCGAGAACCAGGAAGTGGAGTTCGAGACCGAGAACACGGACAAAGGCCCGAAGGCCGTTAACGTGAAGAAGGTCCAGGCCTCCAAATAGGCGTAAACCGCCGTTAGCTATCCGCCGGCTCCACCGTTCAGTGAAAGGTGGAGCCGGCTTTTTTTCAACGGCTTTGGCCGGACGGCGCGGGGAAATATCCTATCTCCCGCCTGGTTATGCGGGGGGCCGTTCCCGGATCGGTGATGCGCTTGCCTTCGTATATCGCCGCTTTCGTCCTTATTTCCTCGGTCCAGTTCCCGTATCCGTCAAGCTTGCGGCGGAAACGGTATTCCTCCAGCGGTCTGGCCAGGTCGCCCCTGTACACCAGTTCCCTGCCGCCGTCCCCTTTCGCCGAGTAAGAGGTTTCCGTCCTTCCGATCTCCCGTTCTCCGGTTTCATAGGAACTGTCGGTTTCCTTCAGCAGGGTCCCGTCCGGGCCGTATCCGGAGGAGGTCCTTCTTTTCAGCTGGTTGTTCGCGTCGAAGAAGGAGACCGATCTGTATCCGGAGGCCTTGTCCGAAGAGTAGACCTCCTTTCTCAGCTGGGACCCGTCGGGCGCGTGGTCCGTTCTCGAAAGGAGCGCGTTCCCCGGCCCATACTCGTAGACGGTCCGCGTCTCCAGGTCCGCCAGTTCCCCGAATTCATGCTCCTCTGCGGTCAGCCCGGACCCGTTGAACAGCCTGAAGATCCGGCGCACCGGCTTATCCGGGTCCGAGCCGGGGGCCATATCGAAGACGAAGACCGCGTCGAAATCTTTTTTTTTGTTCTCACGGCAGAACTCGTCCAGCGGGCCGCGGTTCTCCTCGCTGAAGCTGGTGGCCAGTTTCGCCTCCGACTTGCGTGCCGCGCATATCCGCCTGGCTTCCGCGATGGATTTCCATACGAAGCGTTCCTTTCTCACCAGACTGTCATGGCTGTATTCCGACTCCTCGGTCTTCATCCCGCGCTCGTCGCAGAGCGTGCTGAAGACCGTCTGGGGCTTGCCCGCCCGCCAGGACTTTCCCCGGCGAAGCGGCTGAGCTCCGGTCACGCTCAGGCTCCTGACGGGCGGAGTCATGCGCGGACATGCCAGATCGGCTCCGCCGGCCGGAACGGCCAGCGACAGCATGCCCGTAATGAGCAGGGCGAGGGCGCCTGCGGCGGTCCCCGTGTTCGGTATCGTTATGCGCTTATCGCGGAGCATGTATACCCCCTTGCGGTCTGCCGCGGGCTTTCCGCCGGGCTTGGAAGAGGGCGGACGGCCGATGGCCCGGCCGCGGAAAATATATTATACTTTACTTCCGGCGGCCGGCACCGGAGCTCCGTGAACGGCCGCGCGCCGCGGCGGTAACGGGGCGGGAGGATGTAAGAATATGGCGGAAAACAGACCTGAATCCGGAAAGCCGGTGCAGCTGCAGGTGGAAATGGACGACGCTACGGCGCAGGGCCTGTATTCCAACCTGGCCGGCGTTACGCACAGCGAGACCGAGTTCGTGATGGATTTCCTTTTCCTGCAGCCCAGCCAGCCGAAAGCGAAGCTGCGCGCCCGCGTTATCTCCAGTCCTGTCCACACCAAGCGCTTCCTGGCCGCTCTCATGGAGAACCTTAAACGCTACGAGGAGAGATTCGGCACCATCCCGGAGAGGGCGATGAGCGCCGCTCAGGGGCACAGCTGACCGCCGCCCCTTCCCCGGGGTGGGGTCACAGCATGAAGGTCTTGGATTCTTCCGCCAGCCCGCAGTTCATGGCATAGCCTCTGGACTTCGCCCGTGAACCTGCGTCCGCCAGCATCTTGTCCAGTTCTTCGTCCGAATAGCCGGGGTTGAGGTGGGCAAGGAGCAGGCTTTTGGCCTGCGCCTTTTCCCCGGCGAAATCCACGACGATGGAAAGGCCGGAATGTCCTTCCTTCCTGTGTCGTTCGTAATCCTCGTCGGAATACATGCAGTCGTGGACCAGCAGGTCCGCGTTCTTCGAGAAATCCGCCAGCCTTTCGTCGTAATCCTGGAAAGCGGTGGCGTCGCCCCATAT
>JAKLEK010000001.1:8826-34956 GCA_022703115.1 Elusimicrobiota bacterium | reverse complement strand
TCGTGGCCCAACCGGTTGCCTTGACCGAGACCCTGAGCAACACCCTCACCGGGATCGCGGGCCAGGCCTGGCCCGAGACGCCTCGCACCGGCCTGCTGATCACCGGGATCGGCGCGGACAGCCCCGCCGAGAGCATCTTCAGTCCGGGACGGAAAGAGGCCAGGTCGGAAAAATCCCATCGCACCGAATAATCCACGGATATTTTGGAATCCCGCCGGTCCCTGGCAAGGGTCAGTATGAGCGGGCTCCCGTCCTGCCGGACGCGGGCCGTTACGGTGGAACCGCCGACATCTCCCTGGGAGGAGGCCGGAGAGGAGAGGGCGAACGAACAGAGACAGGCCAGAGCGGCCGCCAGAGCGTACCGGCGGGGGCATCCGGCGCGATCCGCGGCCTCAGCCTCCGGCTTCCGGCCGAACCTGGGTCCCTGTCCTTTGGTCAATCAAAATCCTTCTTTCGAGTATCTTTCCAGCAGGTCGCGGGCCAGCTTGCTCTGGGGATTGAGACGCACGGCTTCGTCCAGGGCCGCTTTGAACTCGCCGGCCAGCCGGGCCTGGTCCCTGGGACGGATCCCGTTAACGGCCTTAAGGGCCGCGATGGCCGCCGCGCGGATGGAATAAGCGTCGGCCAGGAACTTCTCCCTGGTCACGAACGGCATCCAGTTGCGCAGTTCCCCGGCCGCCTTTATCACGTCCGCGGAACCGGAGTAAGCGTCATACAAGGAACGTTTGCCCGCCTTGAGTCCGCGGCCGGTAAGTGCCAGCGCCGCGCCTTCTTGAAAATCCACTTCAACCAGCTGCTTCCTGGCGTCCAGAAAATCGGGACGGTTCTGTATGGCGCTTCTGTAGAAGGCGCGCGCGCCGGAATAATCCTTTTTCATCAGTGCCCCGTTCCCGCGCACGGTCAGCTCCACCGCTTTCAGGAAAGACGGGTCCGAGTCCATCCTTGACACCGAAGCGTATATGCGCTCTGCCTCCTCCCGGCCGGAGTCCATATCGGCGAGCGCCACCTCGGCGGGGACGCGCAGGGCATCCGGGACCAGTCTCCTGCGGGTATCGTCCACCGAATCGGACTTGACCAGATAAGCCCTCATTTCCTCGGCGCGTTTTCTGACGCGCACGTACTCCCTGGCTTTTTCCACCAGGGTTTCCGGAGCTTTGTTGAGGCTCAGATAGCCCTGCGACTCTATCCAGGGCGCCATGGAAGCGTAGCACAGCGCGAGGCCCATGGAGATCTCGTACATCTGCGCGCCCTCGGACGCGCCGGCGGACTCCAGTCCGGCGGCCAGCTCGTTCATCGCATAGAGATCTCCGCGGATGGAAAGCTGGTCGATCGCGGCGGCGTAGAAAGGCCAGTTCAGAGGGGATTCGCGCAGCACCCCCCTCAGTATCGCCATCTCCCGGTCGGCCCCTTCCGTGAAACCGGACTTCCCCGCTTTCTCGGTAAGAGCGCGCAGGACCTCCAGGACCCGGACGGAACCCGGCGCGTACTTCAGGCTTTTCGCCAGGGCGGCGTAGGCGCTCTCCATATCGGAGCGGGAAGGTTCCCGCAGCTCCAGAGGCTTGCGGGCCTGGGAGATGTAATATTCGGAGGCCTTTTCCCCGGCTTTTCCGCAGCCGGAAAGGCATAGAGCGGCCGCGAGGGCCAGCAGTTGTCCGCTATATATGGTTCTGCGCATAGGCATATCCCCGCGCCGGGTCCGTCCGAAGTCCCCGGGACCTTCCCCCCGGATACCGGCGGCTGGAACCGGTCACCAGGTCAGGATGACCTTTCCGGAACGCCCCGAGGACATTACCTCGAAGCCCTCCTTGAACCGTTCGGCCGGGAACCTGTGCGTTATGATCGGCTTTATATCCAGTCCGCTTGTGAGCATGGCGCACATCTTGTACCAGGTCTCGAACATCTCGCGTCCGTATATACCCTTAAGGAACAGCGCCTTGAATATGACCTGGTTCCAGGGTATGGTGGTATTAGGCGGCAGAATACCCAGAAGCGCTATCTTGGCGCCCATCTTGACCGCCTGTATCATATCGTTGAAAGCCTGGGCGTTGCCGGACATCTCCAGACCGACGTCGAAACCCTCGGTCATCCCGAGGCGGCGCATGACATCGGACAGTTTTTCCTTCCTGGCGTCCACTACGTTCTTTACGCCGAGTTTCCTTGCCAGGTCCATCCTGTATTCGTTCACGTCCGTTATCACGACATGCCTGGCGCCTATGTGCCCGGCTATCACCGCGGCCATTATGCCGATCGGACCGGCCCCCGTAACGAGCACGTCCTCGCCGGTCATATCGAAAGAAAGGGCGGTGTGCACCGCGTTGCCCAGCGGGTCCAGAATGGAAGCTTCGTCGTCCCCTACCCCTTCAGGGACCGGGAACACGTTCGAGGCGGGTATCGCCAGATACTCGGCGAAGCAGCCCGGCAGGTTAACCCCTATCCCCTTGGTGTTTATGCACAGATGTCTGTGACCGGCCCGGCAGTTGCGGCAGTGGCCGCACACTATATGCCCTTCGCCGGAGACCCGTTCTCCGACCGCAAGCCCCTGGACGTTCTTTCCCAGTCCGGCTATCTCTCCCACGAACTCGTGGCCGACGTGCATAGGGACCGGGATCGTCTTCTGCGCCCACTCGTCCCACTGGTATATGTGAACGTCCGTGCCGCAGATCGCGGTCTGTTTTATCCTGATGAGGACCTCGTCGTCCTTGATCCCGGGTTTCGGGACCTCTTCCATCCACAGACCCTTCGCGCGTTCCTTCTTGACGAGAGCTTTCATAGGTCCTCCCTGCCTTTACCGGACATGCGCCGCGGAGTCCGGCGCCGTTGAAATTATACCGATTATTTAGCCCGGTATAAACAAAGCACCGCCGGCGCGCTCAGGCCCGGATCATGATCAGCATCATCTTGAACTTCCTGACCGCCTTCAGGGAATGCGGCTTTTTAGCGGGCATGATGATGAACTCCCCGGCCCTGACCCTGACGGGCCGGCCGGATATCGCTATTTCAGCCTCGCCGTCGATCACCTGCACCATTGCGTCGAAGGGCGCGGTATGTTCGCTCAAGCCCTGGCCCTTGTCGAAAGAGAAGACCGTGACGGTGCCCGCTTTCTTGTCCACCAGAGTGCGGCTTACCACGGCGCCGGGCCTGTAATCGGCCAATTCCCGCGCGCAAAGCGCTTTTCCTATCATATCCTCGCCATCCTTCCCGCCTACGCGATGAGACGTCATATTCCCTCCATGTATCCTTTCCGGCAAAGTTCCCGCGCGGACCGCCCGTCAGTTGAGCGTTCGCCTGAAACGCCTGTACGCAAGCCCGGCGGAGGCCAGCGCCATCAGGGCCATGGCCCCGACATCGGTCCAGAAAACACCCGGGGCCCCGCCCTTCAGCATTATGTTCCGCAGAAGACGCACGAAATACATGAGCGGGTCCAGATAGGCAGCCGCGATCATGGCTCCCGGCATGTTCTCCACCGGATACATGATGCCGCTCATCAGCATGGCCGGGAACAGGAAGATGAACCCGCCCAGCATCGCCTGCTGCTGGTTCCTGGATACGGTGGATACGAACGTGCCTATCGCCACCGTGGCGACCACGAAGACCATGGACGCCAGAGCGAGCTGCCACAGAGGCCCTCTCACGGGAACGCCGAAGATCATATATCCGGCGCCGACGACCAACGCGGCGTCCAGCAGGCCGAGTATTACATAAGGGACCGTTTTCCCGAGCAGGACCTCGAGGTCGGAGAGCGGGGCCGAAACTATGGTCTCGAAAGTGCCGACCTCGCGTTCCCTGGCCAGCGACATGGCGGTGAGTATTATGGTTATCAGACAGACCAGCATGCCCATCACTCCGGGGACCAGATACAGGGAGGACCGCATGGCCGGGTTGTACAGCACGCGCACGTCGAAACGGACCGGCGTCCGGAGCGGCGTCCCGTATTCCCTGAGCGCCGCCTCGGATATCACGCTTTTCGAGTACGCCTCCACCGCCCTGGCCTTGCTGGCGTTGGACGCGTCCACCAGCAGCTGCATTTTACCGGAACCGCGCTCGGCCGAACGCCGAAGTCCTTCCGCCGGAGCGATGAGGGCAGCGTCCGCCCCTCCGGACGCGATGAGTTCCATCGGGTCGTCCCCGGGACCGCGGACCGCGGGCACGAACCAGCCGGACGCGTAGAATCTCTCCGCCAGCCGGAGGAACATGGCGTCATCCGGTCTTGAGAAAACCGCCAGCCGGATGTTCTTTATCTCGGTGGAGAGAGCCAGACCGAATATAGTCAGCTGTATTACCGGCGCGCCGAAGAGCAGCACCCTCCGGCGCGTATCGCGCAGGGTCTGGACCAGTTCCTTCCTGATGAACGCGCGCAGCGTTATTCCCATAGGTCCGCTCTTTTCATGGCTCGAGATCGGTCTTGAACTTCTTCAGGGCCAGGGCCAGCATGCCCGCGGCCAGGAGCCCGAGGGCCAGGAACGGCTCCGAAAGTTCCGAAAGGTCGGCGCCTTTCAGCGTTATCCCCCGCACCGCCGCCATGAACCACCTGGGAGCCAGCAGCATGGTAAGCGCCCGGAAGAACCGGGGCATGCTCTCCACCGGGAAAATGAACCCCGACAGGAGCATGGAAGGCAGCAGGCCGGTGATCAGGGCGAACTGCATGGCCACCTGCTGCTGACGGGCGAGCACCGAGATCAGCAGCCCCTGCGACAGGGCGGCGGTGATGAAAAGCACGCACGCCGCGAGGTACAGAAGATGCCCGCCCTCGAAAGGCACGCCGAAGACCAGTCTGGAAGACAGGTAAACGAAAACCACTCCGGCCAGGACCAGCACTCCGTACGGCACCAGCTTGCCGGCCATTATCTCCAGCGGACGGACCGGCGTCGACAGGAGAAGCTCCATGGAACCGTTCTCCCATTCCCTGGCCACGGTCAGCGCGGTCAGGAGTATGGCCAGCAGTCCGATGATTATTGCGGAGAGGCCGGGCACGGTGAACCAGCGGCTGTTAAGTTCATGATTATAAAGGAAACGCGTCTCCGCGTAGAAAGGTTCCCCCCCGCCTGGGCCGGACAGGCGCAGCCTCGCGGCGCCAGCGATGCCGGGCAGATAACCGGCCACGGCGGCGGCTTTGGAATTATCGCTGCCGTCCAGCACGAACTGCGCCGGAGCCTCCCCGCCTCCCTTTATGGTCCTTGAAAATCCCGGTTCCAGGAAGAGCGCGGCGGAGGCCCGGCCGGAATCCAGCATGCCTATAGGACCGGCGGCGGCCTCCGGCTCGACCGGTCTGAAGTACCCCGAAGCGGAAAATATCTCCTTGAGCCGCCGGGCGGCCGGACCTCCGTCCCGGTCGTAAACGGCCAGACGTATATCCTTGACCTCGAAATCTATGGCGTAACCGAAGAACGTGACCAGCATCACCGGCAGGCCCAGGGCAAGCGCCAGCGTGAACGGATCGCGCAGTATATGCATTACCTCCTTTCGGGCCACGGCGAAGGCCCGGTGAGGGCTGAAAGAGGTCATTGAGCGCCTCCGGCCAGTCTTATGAAAACGTCCTCCAGAGAAGGTTTTATCTTTCTGACCCGGACCGAAACCGGCAGCGCGGACAGGGCCGCGTCCATCAGGGCTCCTTCTGAAAAGGCCGCGTGCCAGCGCATACCGTGCGGCGAAAGCGCCAGAAGCCCCGGGGCTTTCCGCAGCCGCTCGATCGGCGCCGCGGGGTCCGAACCCTGGAAATCGACCTCGGCCATCGGCCCCGGGAACGCTGAATCCTTAAGTTCGTCCGGGGACCCCAAGGCGATAATTCGTCCCGCGCGCATCAGGGCTATGCGCCCGCACTGTTCCGCCTCGTCCATATAGTGCGTCGTGACGATGACCGTCTTGCCCACAGCCGTGATCCTTCGTATAAGCCCCCAGAACCGCGCCCGCGCGGCCGGGGAAACCCCGGAGGTCGGTTCGTCAAGAAAGACTATTTCCGGATCATGCAGCATAGCCGCCGCGAGAGCGAGCTCCTGCTTGATACCCCCGGGCAGGTCCGAGACCTTGGCCGTGAGCGGCCTGTCGAAGCCGGTCATTCCGAAAAGCTCGGCGCGTCTTTTTTCCGCGGCGGCGGCCGGCAGCTTGCGCAGTCCCGCGGCGAAGTCCAGGTTCTCTCCCACAGTCAGGTCGTCGTAGAGCGTGAATTTCTGCGACATATAACCGACTATGGACTTTATCCCGTTCCCGCCGTCATCGAAATCCAGTCCGCCCACCCGTACTACGCCGGAGGTAGGGGCCAGCAGGCCGCACAGCATCCTGATGGTGGTCGTCTTGCCGGCGCCGTTGGCTCCGAGAAAACCGAAGATCTCTCCTTTCCGCACCGAGAAGGAGACGCCGTCGACCGCGGTGAAATCCCCGAACCTGATGGTAAGGTTTTCCACCTCCACGACCCTGTTCCGCAGGAGGCCCTTATCCCCGCGGCCAGGGACTACGGTATCGTTCATACCACCGCCTTCTTTATGAAGATATCCTCGAAACTCGCCGCGCCGGCCGCTTTGAGGAGCGAGCGGGGTTCGCCGGACGCCAGCAGACGTCCCGACTCCAGCAGATGGACCCTGGCGCAGCGCTCGGCCTCGTCCATGTACGAAGTAGAGACCAGGATCAGTATCTTTCCGGCGGCCAAACCGTACAACAGACCCCAGAACTCCCTGCGGCTGATAGGGTCCACGCCGTTGGTCGGCTCGTCCAGCAGCAGGACAGATGGAGAGCGGAGAAGAGCGCAGATCAGACCGAGCTTTTTATACATGCCGCCTGAAAGCAGCCCGGCCCGCCGGCCCCTGAACTGCTCAAGACGGGTTATATCCAGCAGTTCCCTTGAGCGCCGCGCGTAGTCTTCCGGCTCCAGGCGGTAAAGCTCTCGGAAGAACTCAAGATGCTCTTCCACCGAGAGGTCCGGATAAAGGCTGGGCTGCTGGGGCATATAGGCCAGACCGCGGCGCACCTCCGTAAAAGACACCGGCCCGCCGGCCCCGCTGTAAACGATGCTCCCCTCCGTCGGCCTGAGCAGTCCGGCCAGCAGACGCATCGTGGTCGTCTTCCCGGCGCCGTCGGAACCTATCAGTCCGTGCAGCAGCCCGGCGGACAGGTCGAAGGAAACGCCTTTCAGCGCCCGCACGGGACCAAAATCCTTCTTCAGCCCCTCCGTACGTATAGAAAAGCCGTCCATATCCTCCCCGACTTCCACCCCACGACCCACGACATTCCCGACTTACTCTTTATTCCGGTAATTCCACTTCCACCGTCATGCCGGGCTTGAGCGTCTCGCCCTTATTCGGAAAGCTTACCTTCACGGCGTAGACCAGCCTGGTCCGCTCTTTCCGGGTCTGAACGTTCTTGGGAGTGAACTCGGCCTCGGGATAGATGACGGAGATCCTGCCGGCGAACTCCATATCCCCGGCCTCCGGAAGGAAAGCTTTAACCTCCATTCCCGGCTTTAGCCCGGCCAGCGTGTCGTGCGGAACATATATGTATGCCCACACTTCGGAGAGGTCGGCCACGGTGGCCAGTTTGACCCCGGGGGAGACAAGTTCCCCTTTCTCCCGGTAGGAATAGAGAAGGCGGCCGGAAACCGGGGATTTGACCGTGCACCACCGGACCTTCAGCGCGGAATCGTCCCGCCTGTATTTCAGACGGTCATAATTCTCCCTGGAAAGCGACCCGGCCTTGAACAGTTCTTCCGCGCGCCTGAAATCGTCCGAAGCTATACCCGCGGCCAGACGCAGATCGTCGCAATCTATGGAGATAAGGTCTTCCCCCGCGGAGACCGGGTCGCCCTCTCTCGCCAGATAACGGTCTATCACCCCGGATATGCGGGCTGAAAGGTCCGTTTCGGTAGCCTCGATCGTTCCACTGTACCGGAAGTCCCCGCCTCCGCCGACCTTGAGGACGATGAGAGCGGCCGCCGCGGCTATCAGCGCAGCGGGTATCAATTTCTTCATATTTCACTCCTTGAGACTGTCCAGGACCGCCAGATCGATCAGCATCTCGGCGCTGGCCTCGGCCGCCGTGGTCTTCGCCTGCATGGACTTCAGATTGGCGCTCTCCACCTCCAGCCAGGTGGCGCCGCCGGCCTTATAGGATTCATAGGCGAGCCTGGCGGCTTCGGCGGCGTCGTCCACGGCCGCCACGTTTAGTTCCTGCTCGGCCGCGAGCGCCTTATAGGCGTCGAGGGCTTTCTTATGATCCCTCTCGGCCGCCGACGCCGCCTCGTCCTTTTTCCCCATCATCGCGGCCGAATCCATTGCGCTCTCCATTTCATTCGCAGAGGAACGCCCGTTCTCAAAAAGCGGCAGGCTGAGGGAGAGCGAAGCCGAATTCTGCAGGAAAGAATACAGGCGCGGACCGTTCGGATAGTCCAGCGAAGTACGGGCTCCCGCGACCACCCGCGGATATCTCTCGGCCTTGTAAGCTCCGGCCCGGGCCTCATACGCCCGGCCGGCGGAAGCCAGGGCGCGCACGGCCGGAGTTTCACTGCCGCTCCAGACGGCCGCGGCCCCGGCCATCCGCTCCAGCATGTCCCCGTAAGGCTCCGCCTTTATGAAAAGCGGGTCCGGCCCGGCCTCTCCGTAGTCTCGCCCGGCCATACGGTGGTCAAGCGGCAGGGAGGCCCCTTCAGGCAGCTCCATCCCGGCCGCGAAATACAAGTCGCGCAGAGAGGCCCCCAGCGCCGACCGGGCGCGCAGAAGGTCCCGGCGCCGCGCGGTAGCTTCCTGCCTGGCCCTTATCTCGTCCAGACGGCTGCGCGATCCGGCCCTGGCGCCAGTGGAAATATCCCTCAACTGGGACATCGAAAGCCGCAGGTCCTCTCCGATTAGATAGACCTTTTCCAGCGCGAGCTGCAGGCGGAAATAGGCGGTCCGGGCCTTGAGCACGGCCTGCCGGGCGGCGTGTTCCGCCTCGGCTGAACGCGAAGCCGCGATATGGGACGCGCTTTTGAAGGCCGCCCGCGCCGCGCCGCCGTCGAACAGGGTCCAGTACGCCGAGGGGCCTACCGAATAGTTCCAGTTATCCCCGAGGGGCCTGTCCCCTCCCATGGCCGCGGGAAGGGAGATCCGCGGGACCGTCTCCGCGTAGCGCAGCGAACCCTCCAGACCGAGGCGCGGTCCCAGCAGGCTGCCGGCCGCGGACGCGGCGGCGCGTGCGGCTTCGGCCGAGAACCGGGCGCTTTTATACTGATCGGAGTTGGCCAGGGCGCCCTCCTCCGCGGCTCTGAGCGTGACCGTCAGCTCCGCGGCGGCAGCCCGGCCGTTCAGCGCCAGCAGGAGCGCCAGGACGTATATCATAATCCCGCCCCTCTTACCGCGATCTCGGCCCTGTCCTCTATCCCGCGATCGGAAAGTATTTCTTCTTCCAATGAGGACAGGTCGAATTCCCCGATCCTTTTCACGCCGTTACGCCTCAGCACCCCGTCGATTATGACCGGAAAGATCATTATAGGGACCACGGAAGCCGCGAAGAACGGGACCGAGCGCCCGCGCTCGGCGCTGGCCGGGAGGCACTCGCGGGCCAGCCCGGCTATAAGTTTCATGTGGCCGGTGAAGTTTGCGCTCAGGAACCTGAAAGTCTCCTTCTTTCCGTAGGCCATATCCGCGAAGAGCAGCGGCGCGGTGCCCTTTATGTCCCGCACGAACTTACCGAGCTCGATCAGAGCGTTCTTGAGCCTTTCCCGGGGGGTGCTTCCTACTGCGGCTCCGGCTCTGAACTTCACCATGAACCTCTCGTAGACGTCCCTCATTACCGCCTTCTGGAACTCGTCCTTGGACCCGAAATAGTAATGGAACATGCCGGTGTTCACTCCGGCGAGCCTGCAGGTCTCTCTGACGGTCAGTCCGTAAAAACCCTTCTCCCGGACCAGAGCGGCCCCGGCTTCAAGCAGTCTGCGATCGGTACCGGACGCGGGTCTCGGCATAGGACCTCCATACTTATACGCATGTATAATTATACATGAGTATAACTATTGTGTCAAGAGGGGAGCGGGGAAAAAGGAAGCGCCGGCGAGGCGTTCGCCGGCGCGCAGCTATCGGGCACTGTCCCCGCTTATTCCCGGAACAGGTCCCCGCTGGTATCCGCGTAAATTATGGCCCCGCCTCTGAACTTGGCTATTATATCCGCGTTGACCCGGGAGTCGAGCGCGAAACAGCCCCACGAGAGTCCGGCGTGCGGAGGGTTCTCGGTCACGTACCAGGCCCCGTGTATCACTATCTCCCTGGCGCGCACGTTGGAATTGTGTCCCGTGGTAAGGCCGTCCAGAAAAGCGCTGTAGCCCACTTCGGAACCCTGAAAGGGCTCCCCGACCTTGAAGAATCCGCGGGATGTCTTCAGCGAACCCGGTTCGTTGCTGAAGGAACGCAGGTAACCGCTTTGATTCGGGTCGGACCCCTTGCCATGGGCGACATGGTACGCCGCGACGGTATTATCGTTCATATTTATTACGAAGAACCTGGCCTGGTCGGAATGTTTCGAGAAATCGATAATGCCCAGGTAGTTAGTATTCTTTATGACGGCCTTGTTGGCGTCGAAGTACCTGAGGGCGCGGTCCAGCATATCCTTAGGTACGCCGGATCCCTCCAGCCCCTTGTCGGCGAAGTCCTTCATCCGCGGCGAAGCGTAACCGGCCTCAGGCTTCAACCATTCATAGGGGTCCGGGTCGGCGCCATAACGCCCGGTCCCGGGAGCCGGCTCGGTGGTGGTATCGTTCGGTCCCTCAAACCGGACCGGCGACGGCGCTCCGGGCAAAGGCACGTCCACGCTCCGTACGCGTTCCATGGAGAGCAATCCGAATTCCTGCGCGGATGCGGCCGGGCACCACAGGGCAAGGGATATCAAGACCGGAAAAACGCTTTTTGCGGACCGCATAAGATTCCTCCCGTTCTCAAAACATGCCGGGCAGTAAAACCCGGCTCCACCGGCATCTGCCCGCCTGCCTTACAATAGTATAGCCGGGCTCATCCGTGCCGCACAGAGGCGAAAGGCCCATCCGGCTCTGGGCCCGAAATTCCACGACAGCTCAAAACGAACTCTGTGAGCATAGGTAAAAGCAGCCATAGAGACAAGGTTCCGCTGTGTGCATAGCGGGCCATGCCCGGATGCAGACTCGCTCACGGCAGGATTTGCCGCCCAAAGGGCGGCCGCCGTCTGCACTGGCGGCTTATTCGGCGCCTGCGGAACTCGCGCAAAAGGCGAAGCTTTTGCGCTCAAACATCCTCGGCGCCCCTGAGGGGTTCCCGAATAAGCCTGGTTCAGCCGGCTGCTGAGGCCTGCGTAAATAATGTCCGTGTTGGCCGGGCCGGTTTCAGAGCGAAACAAGGAGCCCGGAGCGCGGCGTAACAGCGTTACGCAAGCGAACGGGCGACGCGGTTGCAGCCTGAAAGCGCCCGGCCCTTTCCCTGAAGGGAAAGGGAGGCTTGCCTTTTGAGCGGCTGCCTCGTTGCTCCCCTGCACCCGGGCATGGCCCGCCTAGGCTCGGCTATTCAGGTTTTTCTTAAACGCGGCAGGACACTGAACCGGCAACTCGCCGTTTCCGATTTTTATTAGGACAGGTGAGCCGGTGCTTGCCAGGCCGGGGCTTCGTCTTCATTCCTCGGTCAGCTGGCGGTACACCTCGGCGGGAGCCGGGGGTCTTGCCGCGGCGGCCCTGGCGTACTTATGCGCGTCCCAGAAATCCTCCCGGGCAAGCACCTCTTCATAATCGCGCAGAGCCTCCTCCCGTTTTCCCAGGAGGTCCAGCGCCTGACCGCGGCGCAGATAACAGTAGGTAACCCAGCCTTTTTCAGGGAACGCGGTCTCGGTGATACCGCCTGAGAACCAGGCCGCCGCCTCGCGGGGCCTGTCAAGCGCCAGATAGGAGTCGCCGGCCGAAAGGTAGATCAGGGCAAGCTGACGTTCTATGCCCGGAGAAGGGGCCGCCTTGTGTTCGGCGAGAAATCGGACGGATTCGTCGATGGCCTTCTGCCATTCACGAGCGTGTATCAACGTAAGTACCCTGCCCAGCCTGAAAAAGAGGTTGGACGGGTCCGAAGCCTCCAGCCTGTCCAGCTCCGCGAGCGCCGCGGCGTAGTCCTTCTCGTGGCGGGTCATTATTTCGACCATGAAAAGTCCGGCTTCGGTGGAAAAGAAACGGCCTTTTTCACGTGCCAGGCTCACCTCGGCAATGCCGCGCGCCCTGTCCCCCCTAACGAAGAGCAGAGCCGGTATCTTAAGGACCCCCGGAAGGGTATCCGCGAAATAATCGAAGATCCCGAGGCCCAGATACGCGTCATACAGTCCGGGATCGGCTTTGACCGCCTTTCCCAGATATTTACGCCCCTTATTGCCGTTGGTATAGGCCCTGAACCATCGCCTCTGCACCGCGTACCAGCGCCCCTTAAGCCCGTAGGCTCCCCCAAGAAAGAACCAGGTGCGCGCCGGGGCCTCCCCGGTCTTCAGCCTGGCCTCGCACACCTTGATCGTGGCGTCCACGTTCCGCATGAACTCGTTCTCAAGGGCCTTTGAATCGCCGCGCACATCGAAGTTCTGCGAACAGCGCCACCATGACAATGCCGCCAGCGCGAAGTATCCGGCAGGGCTGGACGTGTCCGCCCTTATTATGTCCTTGAACTCCTCCTCCGCCTCGTCGAACCGCAAGCGGTACATCAAAGCTATGCCTCGGTCGTACTTTGCGTCGGCCAGCTCTCCAAGGGTAAAGACCGTGGACGATACCCCGGGGATGGCGCCGGCACGGCCGGCGGCGTCTTCCGGCTTCTGCGCAAAGCAGACGCCGGCGGTCATTACGATGACGGAGCAGATGAACGCCGTCCCAAGCGACATGAAACCTGCCAGTCTCCCCATACACCAATTTTACAATACTTGTGTAGGTGCCGCCTCAAGGCCTATGGCACTCAAGCGGCCAATACTTGCGTAAGTGCCGTAACGAGCACGGTGTGCCTCAGACGGCCTGCGCCATGCGCGTGCCGCAACAGACGCTATGCGTCTCAAGCGGCCAATACTTGTGTAGGTGCCGCCTAAAGAGCTTTGCTCCTCAAGCGGCCTATAATTGCAGTTGTGGGGGTTTCGTACACCTGTGCCGGAAGGGCATCTCTCAGGAGAACTAAATATTCATGAGCTCGCGGCGGAACTCGGCGGCGGATTGAAACCTTTTTTCCGGTTCCGGGGAAAGTGCCCTGGCTATGAAAGCGTCAACGGCCTGGGGCAGCCCCGCCACCACTTCGCCCGCGGGGCGGTACAGCATCCTCTCTTTCTGGTAGTGGAAGTCCGGGCCTTTGAAAGGCAGTTCCCCCGTCAGCGTCTCGTAAAGGCATATACCCATGGCATATATATCGGATTCCTTGGACGAAACTCCCAGGTCCTGCTCCGGCGGCATATAGGCCGGGCTGCCCACCACTTCCCTGCTGGAGACCCTGGCCAGGGACTCCTTCATGCGGCGCGCAAGCCCGAAATCCATCACTTTTACCTCGTTATCGCTGGAGATCATGATATTGGAAAGCTTCATGTCCATATGGATGACGTTCTTGGAATGCGCGTAAGAAAGCGCCTTGGCGGCCTCGCAGAACATGGCCCTGGCCCTTTCGAAAGGAAGACGGACCTCCTTCTCCACCAGTTTCTCAAGGGACATGCCGTCCACGTGCTCGCAGACAAGATAGATATCCTCGCCTTCCTCGAATATGGTGTGTATCTCCACGATGTTAGGATGATGGAGCATGGCCAGGGTGCGGGCCTCCTCCAGGAAGCGCCGCTTTTCTCTTTCGTTGACCTTGATCTCCTCGTTCATCTTCTTAATGGCCACTTTCCTGCCCAGAGACTGGTCCAGTGCCTCGTACACTATCCCCATTCCGCCCTCTCCCAGTTTGCGCTCTATTTTGTATTTGCCGGAAGCCACGCCCTCGTAGAAGATGGACGGGGCCAGCACGTCCAGCGGAGGCGTCCGGCCGGCGACGGCCGCTTTTTCCCTGGATGAGGCGAAGATGTGAATGAGACCGAGAGCGACCAGCAGTCCGCCGGTCAGGGTGAAACCAAGCAGCACCAGGAAGCGCGTCATGCCGCCGTTGCCCGGACCGCCCGCAGCGGCGGGCGGGACAGGATCGTACGAAAAGCCCGTTACTTTACCGGAATACTGGGCGACGGCGTCCTGAAAGCGCCCTCCGTATTCCCCGTTCAGGAGCGCGGCCTGGCGGTAATCCTCCAGCATGCGCTTGTAATCGCCCTGCTTCTCGTAGACCAGAGCGCGGTTCACCCAGGTATCGGCGAAACCGGGATTGATATCGATGGCCCTGTTAACGTCCGATTCCGCTTCTTTCGCCATCCCCTTGCGGTTCAGCGCCCAGGCCCGCATGTTAAGGGCCTGAACGTTGGACGGGTCACGGTTTATAATATCGGTTGTATCCCTGATGGCGTCTTCGTAGCGGCCCAGAGAATTGCTGGCGCTGGCCCGCTCCAGATATGCCCCGGTATTGCCCGGGTTCTTAAGGATGGCCATGGAAGCGTACCTGACCGCAGCATCGTAGTCGCGCAGGGCGTTCTTGGAAGCCGCGGTCTTCGCATAGCTCATCGATTTCACGTAATCCACCGGCTGCTGGCCGGCGGACGGCGCGTTCTGAAGGGAAGCCTCGAGGACCTGGTCCCCGGACTGGAACGCGCCTTCCCGCCGGGCGAGAACTCCGTCGCCCCCGCCGGATCCGCGCATTTCCTGCAGCAGCGAGAGCGACTTAAGGCTGGTCACGCTCTTTTTGCTGGCCACAAGCGCGGAAAGGAGCTTGGAAGATTCATCCTGAGGGTCGAGCTCCATCGCCCGCCTGACGTCCTCTATAGCCCCCTTGCGGTCCCGAAGGGACATGCGGGCCATGGCCCGGTTCTTATACGCCTCCGTGTTCTCCGGGTCCAGGCGTATAGCGGCCGTCGCGGCTTGGGCCGCCATCTCGTAATTCCTCGCCGCCATCTCGTAATTCCGCTGGGAATCGTAATCCCTGGCTATGTCGTTGTAATATTGCGAGACAGCCGACTGGACCCCCGGATCGTCCGGGTGGTTGGTCCTGACGGTATTCAGGACGGTCGCCGCGGCTTCCCGGTCGCCGGAGTCCAGCATCCTGTCCACGGTCATGAGTTCCAGCATAGGGCCCGAGCCGGCTTCAGGAGCCTGCGGGGGGACCGCGTCGCCTCCGGGAACCGGAGCGGCCGGAAGCGCGGGAGCCCCTTCCGTCCCCGGACCTATCTCCGGGTCCGAAGGAAGGCCGCTATCCGGCTTGTACTGCGGCCATTCCGCGCCTTTACCGTGGCCGGGCGATACGCCGTCCAGGAAAGGGGAAAGTTCCTGGCGCGTCGCGGCGGAGATCTCGGGCGCGTTCCTGTCCAGGCGGCGGAGGAACTTGTTGATGGAATAATAGTTCCGCGCTATGAATTTTTTACTCTCCTGGGGAGGCGAACCTTTAAGGTATTTCACCAGCGACTGGGCGGCAAGTTCCGGATCGCGGCGGTAATTATCCCTGAAAGCGATACAGTCGGCGTTCTCCTTGCAGTGTATCCTGGAGCCGAAAGGATGGTCGTGCCCGTCCCAGCCGTGGGGATGTCCCCCTGCTTGCGGAAAACCGTAGGGCGGGACAGGCTCCTCTGTCGCGGTCCCGGCCTGATTTTCTACGGGATCGGGGGAGGGAGAGCTCTGAGCGGCGTCTGAACCGCCCTGCTGAACGGGAGCCGCTACGGCCGCTGTTCCTCCAGCCGGGTCCGGGAGCGGGTCGGAGGCGTACAAAGGCCCCGCGCCCAGGGCCGCGGAGAGCAGGAAGATGCGCGATAATGAAGATAAGCGTTCCATAGCCGTTCCCGCGCCGTCCAGACACCCTTCTCTTATACAGATAGGATAAACGGAAAGATATTTTTTGTCAAGGGTCCTGCGGACCAAAAAAAAGACCCCGGCGGTACTGAGGCCGGGGTCTGGCTATCGGGTTCTATCAGGGCTGGCCGGCGCCGCAGCATTTCTTGTACTTTTTGCCGCTGCCGCAGACGCAGGGGTCGTTGCGGCCGACTTTCGGCGCCGCGCGTTTTACGGTCTCCACCTTATGAACTTCTCCGCCCGCGGCGGCCTCCGGATGCTTCTGGAGCCATTTCTTTACCTCTTTCTCGTCCTTCACGTTCACCCCGGCGACCAGCATTTTGCGGTACAGGTCCAGGACCATTTTACGCATCTGAGGGGTCTTGGCGTGGGACAGCACCTCGGGCGACATCGCGTTCAGTTCTTCCGCCAGTTCCTCGTCCGTCTTACGGTCGTGCGGTTTCGCTGTTTCTCCGGCGGGCGGAACCGCCGGGGCGGGCCGCGCGGGTTCCGCGGCCGGGACCACAGGCTTTTCGGACGACTTAGCCGCCGGTGGCGGTTCAGGGGACGGCCTTTCCATGGCCGCTCCGGCCCCCGTCTTCTTGATCTTCTTCAGAAAGTCCCACATAGATACCTCCTGTCGCGCCCCGGCTCAGGCCGGGACCTTCGCGTCCTTCAAATAGCAGGCCAGCGCGATCGAATGCAGTTTGGTCATCGGGGAATCGGTACGGGAGGTCAGTATCACCGGGATATTGGAACCGGCCAGCACCATGGCCGACTTCATCCCCGCGCCGAAGAAAGATATGGACTTATAGACGGGGTTCGCCGAGTCCAGGTCCGGCAGCAGCGCGATATCGGTCTCGCCCGGCACCAGACCCTTTACGCCCTTCTCCTCCGCCAGCTTCTTCGAGAAAGAGATGTAGATGTCGTAAGGGCCTTCGACCACGGCGTTCTTGATCCTGCCGTCCCTGGACATATTGACCAGCTCCACCGCGTCCATCGTGCTGGGGATCTTTGGATTGGGCTTCTCCACAGGGCAGATAACCGATACGTTGGGGGTTTCCACGCCGAGCTGACGCATCATGCTCACGGAGTTGCGTATGATCTTGGCTTTTTCCTCCAGCGTGGGCTTGACCATTACCGCGACGTCGGACATGGCGAACAGTTTATGATAGTTCGCCAGCTCGAACAGCACGAAATGCGTCAGGATCGTCCCTTCCTCCACGGCGGCCACCTCTTTGCGCAGAAGGGCCTTCATATAGAATTTCGTATCCACCAGTCCCTTGACCAGAAAGTCGCCGTTGCCGGCGCGGATAAGGTCCACGGCTTTGTTGCACATCTCGACCGTGTCGGTCAGGTCCATTATTTCGAAAGTCTTCAGCGGAAGGCCGACCTTGCCGGCCATATCCACGACCTGGGCTTTCGGGCCGAGCAGCACGCCGCCGGAAACTATCTTCCTGTCGAACCCCATCTTACAGGCGTCCAGCACCTCGTCGTTATTGGCGCCAGGCACCACTATACGGTTGGTCTTCCCCTGCACCATCCTCAAGAGTTCGTCGAAGTTCCTGAATTTCATCATGATCTGCTCCTTATGGTGTTTTAACCCGGTTCAGCTGCGCTCGCCCGCCGCGCGGCCCGGGCGCCGCGGAGAGACGGTCCCGCCGGCGGGATCAGCCCCTGTCGGCCGGATATTTTCGGACCTTCTTAGGATGTCTCAGCGCGGTTTCGGCGGCCGCGCGAAGCGCGCTCATCTCGTCCCCTCCCGGGAACACCATTACCGGCGCTATCCATGAGACCCTTCGCTTCACTTCCGGCACTATTATCTTATCATAGGCCAGGCCGCCGGTAAGGACCACGGCGTCCACCGAACCCTCCAGGACGGCCGCCATGGCCGAGATGTCCTTCGAGATCTGGTAGGCCAAAGCGAGCACGGCCTCTTTGGCCTTCTCCCTGGTGGTCGCCGCCGGGTCCAGGCCCGTACCGGGGACGACTTCCCCGGTCAGGATATACTTTTCC
Source organism: Elusimicrobiota bacterium (assembly GCA_022703115.1). Taxonomy (GTDB): domain Bacteria; phylum Elusimicrobiota; class Elusimicrobia; order Elusimicrobiales; family UBA9959; genus YA12-FULL-51-18. Next base: position 17,126 of record JAKLEK010000001.1, on the reverse strand, counting down.
AGGGCCAGCATATCGGACGTGCCCGTATAAGCGATCATCCCGCCCCGGCCTTTAAGCTTGAGCTTCATGTCCGCCAAAGTGTATTTCCCGGAGAAGCACATCCTGACCAGCCCGCCGGCGGGGACACCCCCGCTCCTCTGCGGCGTGAACGGGCCGTCCCCGTCCAGAGCGTTGTTCACGTCCACCACCCTGCCCTTCTTATGAGCGCCCACGGAAATGCCGCCGCCGCCGTGCATGACTATCAGGTCGCACTCCTCGTACGGTTTCCCGAGGTTGCGCGCCGCGTGGCGCGCCACCCTTTTCTGGTTCAGCGCGTGAAAGATGGAGATGCGGGGGTTCTCCGGCATGCCGGAGAACCGCGCTAGCGGGTCCATTTCGTCGACCACCACAGGGTCCGCGATAAAAGCCGGGGCTTTGCACATATCGCCTATGCTCTTGGCCAGGAGCCCGCCCAGATTGGAAGGGTGATCGCCCATAGCTCCGTTCTCCAGGTCGTGCAGCATCCTGTCGTCGACCTCGTACGTGCCGCTCTCGATGGGCCGCAGCAACCCGCCGCGGCCGATGACCGCGTTTATCTCCGAAAGGGCCACTTGGTTCTCCTTCAGGGAGTCGAGCACCATGTTTTTCCGGAAATCGTACTGGGCCGTGACCTTCTTCTTCTCGTATGGCTTGAGCGCCTCGGAGCTGTAGCGCGCGGTCTTATGAAAGGCGAGCTTGCGGCCGCGGAAAAAACTCACCTCGTCGGAAGTGGAACCGGGATTGATCACGAGTATATTGAATTGCCCCATAAGACACCTCCCGCTCCTGCGCCGTTCCAGTCCCTATTCGAACGTCAGTTCGTAGAGATACGGCCTGTTCCTCTTCTCGAGCGTGAAGAAGACCCTTTTACCGCCGTCCGCCGAGAACGCCGCCTGCTCCTTGGCGCCGAAACAGTAATCGTCTTTTCCGCAGGCCAGCACCTGCCGCGGCTCTTCCCATGGCCCCCAAGGATACGGCGCCGTCCGGACAGCCACGCCGCCGCCGTCCGGATCGGAGCAAAGCGCCAGATACGCCTTCAGATGCTCGTTATAGGAGACCGAGAACTCCTCCGGCACGTTCTCCATCACAGGCGACGCTTCCGTTATGTCCCGCGTCCAGGTCCCCGAGGAAGCGTCCAGCCCGTAATACGAATATCCGTCCAGGTCCCCGACGCCTTCCGGCTTCACTCTAGCCAGGGCCGCGGCGGACTTTCCCGGCTCCGGCATGAAACGGCCGTAAACGTAGACCCAGCCGTCCGGATCGGCAAAAAGGGCGGAGCCGAAAGAGGGCTCTATGTCGTTCCAGAAGGCGTATCCTTTCCCGCGCTTGAGCGGCGCGTAAGGACCCGCGGGAAGGACGGAGAAGGCCAGTCCCTGTCCGACGCGGAAATAATCGCCGGAGCCGGGACCGTAGTTGTTCATCAGGGAATAGAAAACATGGTACCCGGACGGGGTCCTGACCCCGGACCGGGGCCAGAACTTCCTCACCGGAGAGTATGCGGATATATCCGCCGCGAAAAGAGGGAGCGGCCAGCCGTTCTCATCGGACACGTACCTGAAACGACCGGACGCCGACCAGGGGGACGTGGCCTCCATGACCGCCGCTCCTCCGTCGACTATCCCCCACAGCGATATCTCGCCGGCGTCCTTCTCCTCGCCGGCCCATATATTGTTCAGGAACCACAGCGATCCCCCCCCGTCCAGGGGGACGGAATAATTGCCTCCCTGTCCCACTACCGGGGACGAGGACGCGCGCGGAAGGAGCATAGGACCTATCTCTCTTACGGTTCCGGGTACGGGACCCCCCTCCGGGGGCGCCGCCGGGATGGCCGCCGGACCGCAGAGAAGGAAGAAGGCGCAGAGCAGGACCGACGCCGGACGCGCGGAAAGGGCCGCATGGCGGTTCAGGTCGAAGTCGCCTGTTCTGGCGGCCCTGATATTCATCGCGCGAGGTTCCGGACTTCACTGGAGAATAGCTGCCGGAACCATCATACAATACAATGCGCGGGCGTTTCAACATCGCGGGGGAAGAGCCGCTTTTTGTATACTCTGTAACATATCCTCAATCTAATGTTAACACCGGGCGCGCACAATATATCTATATGACGGCGTTCATGACCCGTAAAGCCGGCAGTTTCGCAGCGCGCCTGGCCGCCGCCTGCTTTCTGTTCGCGGCCGCCGGGAACGCCGGAGCGCAAGGCCTGTCCCCCGTCAACACCGGCGCCGCCGTCGATTCGCTTTCGTTCAGCTGGGGAGGCGCCGGGCCTTTCGTCATAGCCCTTTCCACCGCGGCCGATTTCTCCGTACTGAGCGCCACCGGGACGCTGAACGCCTCTCCCACCACCTACGTGAACCTCTCGCAGGACGAACGCTACTATTTCCGCGTAAAAAGGTCGGACGACCCGGACACCGCCTACGCGGACAATCAGCTTTCCACGGTCACGCTCGCGGCCGCTCCTTCCGGGATCTACTTCGAGTCGACCAATTTCGCCTCGGAATCCGCGGCGGCGGCCCAGGTGGGCATAGGCTGGAACGTGAACGGCAACCCGGAATGGACCTCATATCTGGTCAGCTACTCCAAAGACCCCGGAATGGCAGGAGCTTCCGCGTTCCAGGAACCGTATCCCCCTGTTTCCCTGGGGGGACTAGAGGCCAACACCACCTACTACTTCAGTTTGCGGGCGCGGAACATGGCGGACGTATACACCTCGTCCACGCCGGTCTCCTCTACCGCGACGCTGGCCCTGTCCCTCCCATCGATAAACACCGCGGTTTACCAGACCAGCGCCACTGTGTCCTGGACCCCTCTGTCCGGAGCGGTACAGTCGCAAAGAGCGGAAGGATACGGGTTCGCCCTCTCTATTTTCCCGACCCTCGTCCCCCAGTTATCGGTCTGGAGCACGGCGGACAACGCTGTCTCCTCCGTCACGCTTTCCGGACTGGACCGCAATTCCGCTTATTATTACAGAGTGGGGTCCCTGAACATAAGCGGCGCCATGAACTCCGACTACGTGCGCAGTTTCACCACCCTGACGTCCACCACCGGGCTAACGCTGCTGGACAGGAGCACCCAGACGGCGCGTCTCGCATGGACCGCGCTGCCGCAGTCCCCTTCTTCGGCGACGGCGGCCGGATACCTGCTGGAGGCCTCCTCCACTGGTTTCTCGGGCGGAACCGTCCTGAGCACCGCCACTGGCGACATCACGCTAAGCACCCTCGGCGTTTCCGGGATACTGGCGAACACCACCTATTACTTCAGGGTGGGCACGCTCAACCTGGAAGGCGTTCCGAACTATTCCGGAAGACTTTCCACCATAACGCTCTCCGTTCCGCTTTCCGCCGGGCTGTTGTCCACCGATCTATCCTCCTCCTCGATAAGGGTGAGGATCAACGCGCCGTTGCCGGCCTCTCCGGCGGAAAGTTCGTGCGAGGGATACCTGCTCCAGGCCTCCTCCGTCAATTTCACCGGAGGCAGCGTCGTCTATTCGTCCTTCTCGCACATGTCGACCCCCGCATCCCTGACGATCGGAGGCCTGAGGTCCAACACGCTGTACCGCCTGCGCATTGCGACCCTGAACTGGGACGGGACGCCGAACCATACCGCTCTTCCCGACGCCACCACTCTGGTCGCCGCGCCATTGACCTCGGTCTCCATGAACGGCATATGGGAATCCAGCGCCGCCGTTTCTTTTTCCAGGATTGATTCGGACGGATACGTTCTGGAGGCGTCCACCCGGCCGGCGTTCATACCGGTCTTCGCCTCTTCGGCGACGATGGATCCCGCGGCGACCGGACTCACGGTAAGCGGGCTGGACGAGAACACCGTGTATTATTTCAGGGCCGGAGCGCTCTACAACGGGGCCACCGTATACACCGACGCTTCTCCCGGGAACATGTCGACCCTCGCGCTGCGGCTCGGCTCTCCGGCCAAGTCCGGCGTGTTCCACAGCAGCATCTCCGTGTCGTGGACGCCGCTCGCCGTGGTATCGCAGGACACCAACGCCGAATCTTACAGGCTCGAGGCGTCCACCTCCCCCGGGTTCGAGACGGTCTCTTTTTCATCGGAAACATTCAACACCTCTCTAGGCGGCCTCTGCCTGGAGGGCCTCTCCCCGAATACGAGCTATTATCTCCGGGCGGCGACCCTGAACTGGGACGGCGTCGGGAACTATTCCTACGTAGCGGGCACCTCCACGCTGGCCGACACGCCGGCGCAGCAGCAGTTCACGAGCCTTTCCACCGGCAGCATGACGGTCAACTGGTCGGCCCCACTTAATCCCGCGGATACGGTCTATCTGGTCAGATTGTCCTCAAACCCGGGCCTGTCCGCTCCCCCGGTATTCTCATCCTCGACCATGAACCAGGGAGCTCCTTTCACCGGCCTTGTCCCGAACACCACGTATTATCCGGAAGTCACGGCCTTCAACCGCCTGGGGGTTCCGGAGGGTCCGTACCTGTTCGCCCCTATCGCGACCATAGCGTACGACCCGGTACCGGGCGCGTATTCCGCTCTCGGCGTGTCTTCGGTCTCGTTCAGCTGGTCGCCGGGAGACAACCCGCCGGGCACGTCCTATCTGGCGGAGATATCTTCCGGCGCGGGGTTCCCCGCCCCGATACTCTCTTCCGTGACCCTCAATCCGAACGCTTCTTTCACGGGGCTTCTTTCCAACACTTCCTATTACCTTAGGGTTTCGGCCAACAACCACAGCGGTCTGCCTACCGCGCCGGTAACGGTCGGCACGGTCCTGACATTACCGGCCACCGCCTATATCCTGTCACTCTCCGGGACCTTCTCGGATATAATGACGGACGGCTTCAAGCTCAGCTGGGCCGGCAACGGCAATTCGTACCTGACGATATACGAGATCGACGCGTCCACCGCCTCCGACTTCAACTCGGCGGCCAGCAGCGTTTCGGCCTCGGTGCAGGGACTGAGCCACACGTTCAGGGACCTGCTGCTGGACAGCGAATACTGGGTCCGCATAAGGACGCGCGGACAGGCCGGTTCCCTTACTGATTTCGTATCGGCCGGCTCGACCAGGACCCTGCTCTCGAACATAGCCAACGCGCTAGTGACCACCGACAATCTCGTCACTCTTCAGACATCTTACGGAGTCATCTCGGTGCGGATGCCTTTCGGCTCCCTCGGGGGTTCCACCAGGATATCTATCCACCCGGAATCCGAGCTGCCCCCTCCGACCTCGCACGTTTCCGCCATGCGCCCTACCGGAGTGGGGCTGGAGATCACGGCGTTCCCTCAGGTGCTGGTCCTGAATCCGATAACGATCACCCTGCCGTACAGGGTCGCCGACCTGCCGGCCGGCATAGACGCCGCTAAGCTGGTCCTGGCCCTGTACGACGACACCAGGAACGTATGGGTACCGCTCCCGTCCGTGTCGTACCCGGCCGAGAACAAGGTGGTCGGCCAGACCTGGCACCTGTCCACTTTCCAGCTCATGGAGGTGCCGGAACAGGTCTCGCTCGATGGAGTAAAGGTCTATCCGAACCCCTTCACTCCCTCCAGCGTGAGCGGCGTCATGCATTTCGATAATCTGCCCCCGTACGCGGGCATAAAGATATACACCTTTCTGGGCGAGCTGGTGCGCGATATCACCGCGGACGCGAACGGGATGGCCTATTGGGACGGAGACAACTCGAGCGGACGCAAGACGGCCAGCGGCGTGTATATAGCCCTGCTCAGGACGCAGAATAAGAAATCGAAGAAGATAGTCAAGATAATCATAGAGAGATGAAGCTCTACGCCGGACCCGGATATAAGGCACGGATGAGCAGAGAAACGAACAGGAAAAAGCGGAACTCGCCGGGCATCGGACCCGTAAGGCCCGGCGCGTTCCTTCGCGGCCTCCTGCCGGCGCTTCTTTCCCTTCTGCTACGCCCGGCGTTTTGCGCCGCGGCCGGATTCGACGGAAATTCGGCCGGCACTTCGTCAGCCCAGTTCCTTAAGCTCGCCACCGGAGCGCGGGGTGTGGCGCTTGGAGAGGCCTTTTCAGCCCTGAGCGACGATTCTTCCGCGCTGGACTGGAATCCCGCCGGACTTATCAAGATAAACCGCCGCTCGGCCACGCTCATGCATTCGCCGTACCTGGCGTCCACCTACCTGGATTTCTTTTCCTACGCGGAACGCGCCGGCGAGATGGGTTCGTGGGGAATGTCTGTCAAATACATGAACTACGGCAAGATAACGCGGACCGACACGGCCGGGATAGAGACCGGGAACATTACCCCTTACGAGGTCGCGTTGAACGTCGGATTCGCGGCATATATAACCGGCTTCAACAAGGACCCGGAGGAGCGGTTCGTCCTGGGAGCCACCGGCAAGGTGGTAAGGTCGGAACTGATGTCGTCCGACAGCACCGTTTCCTCGGACCTGGGCATACTTTTCCCTTATTTTTTCGAGAACAGGTTCCAGCTCGCCATAAGCGCCCAGAACATAATGGGGACTCTGCGTTACGACATAAATAAATACCCTCTCCCGCTGATCCTGCGTCTCGGCAGCGTGACACGCATGGGCGACAATTTCCTGATGACCGCGGACATAGTGGGACCGAGGGACAACACTCCGTTCCTGGCCATGGGAGGGGAATTCAGCGCCGCGTTCAGCAAGAACCTTTCTTTCGCGCTGCGGGCGGGAGGCAACACGCGAGCTCTCTCCGACCTGAAAGGACTCCGCAACATAGCGCTTGGCGGCGGCTTCAGGTACTCTTCCTGGTCACTTGACTATTCCTTTTCGCCTTTCGGCGACCTCGGCTCCGTACACCGGATATCCGCCGGCCTGAATTACTGATCCGGACCCCCGGCTGGAAGTCAGCGGGAAGGCCAGGGCGGCCCATGCCCCGGAGAACAGCAGCCCGGCGGAGGCGTAAGCGGCGGCCGGAACGCCGCCGGCGGCGTTAAGCACCGAAACCGCGACCGAAGTGACCCCCCTGGAAAGCCGGTAGGAAAAGGCGTCGGCGACCTGCTTGGCGCGGTATCTGGTATCGTACGAGAAAGGGATATACAGGGTTTCCTTCGAGGCCCTGAAAATGGAATAGTCCAGCCCTTTGAACAACAGGTACGCGAGCCCGGCGGAGAATATGCCGGGATGCATCAGCAGGAACGAACAGGTCACGGCGTGCACCAGCGGGATCCCGACCTGTATCCACCGCGTTCTCGCGCGACGGAGCAGCAGCGGAGCGAGCACGAACTGCATGCTGAAGGAGAAGATGTTGACCTTCATCCAGAAGCCCCCCAGAAAAGCGGTGCGCCCGTCCTGCTCCGTGAACGCGTCCCGGAGCAGCTGGGTGAACCTGAGGTCCAGAAGGGTGGAAAGCGCCTGGGCCGTGAAGATGATCAGCGCTATGTATAACACCGTCCGGTTCTCCCTGAGTATGCTCAGATGAAGATGCCCCTGCCGGCCGCGCTCCTCACCCGGAGTCGGAACGGGCTCCCCGCCCGTCCTGTAGGCGGACCAGAACAGGACCAGCGCCGGGATACCGGCCGCCGCGGACAGCAGCACGAAGGTCTCGCTGCGCAGCTCCACCGCGTACCGGCTTAGAAGGAACCCCCCCAGCAGCGAACCCAGGGCCCCGAAACCGGCCACGGGGCCGTTGAATATCCTGCCTTCGTCGTCCTTCAGCGTGCTGTTTATGAACGACCAGTACTGTTCCGAGAGAATGACTATATATGATTCCTTGAAGACGTAGAGGAAGAACACCGGCCATCGGCTCCCGGAGCGGAGCCAGAAGAAGGCCAGCACGAAGACCGCGGAACTGGCCAGCATGGAACCAGCCATGGCCTTCGCGCTGCCTGCGGCCGACAGCAGGCGTCCGTACAGGTATATGAGGAGAGCCATCATGACCGGGACGCAGCTCAGAGCATAAGGCTTGCTTTCGGCGCGGAAGCTTGTAAGGAAAATGGATTCGGCCGGAGACCGTATGAACTCGTAGCCGCAGAAGAGGAAAGTCGCGGACAGCCCGGTCAGAAAGATGGTCCCGGCCACGCGGCGGCCGCGGTCCGTCCTTAAAGCTTCGCGGAGAGTGTTCATTTTTGGGACGGATCGCCTAGTACCTGAACTCCCCTTTTTCGTACAGAGAGATGCGCTTGCCGCCGGAGAGCGTGGCCGTCACCCTCTTATCCTCGGTATTGACCATGTCCCAATGGACCGCGGAGCTGTTGTAGCCCAGGGCTTTCTTCCTGAGGGGAGTTAGTTTCGAAACGTCTCCGGCATATGTGTCGGAATACGAGTCGCCTATCGCGATGTGGCAGTTCCCGTGCCTGCCGCCG
>JAKLEK010000001.1:0-8730 GCA_022703115.1 Elusimicrobiota bacterium | reverse complement strand
CCGTGGTTCTCGTCGAACAGCGTATCGGCCATGAACCTGTCTATCCTGGAGAAACGCCTGTCGGTAAGCGAGTATTCCCCCAGCTGCGAAGCGCCCCTGTCGGCGGCCATTATCTTCCTCACGTATTCCCCGCCCTTTTCCGCGCTTATCTTCACCGCTCTGCCGCGCCTGAACTCCAGCCGCACGCCTTCCACGTAATTCCCGCCGCGGAAGGAGGGCAGGTTAGCGTAATACCGTCCTTCGGTGCCGCGCCAATCCGGGGAGGTGAAGATCTCGAAGCTGGGTATATTGTGGCCGCTGATGCCCAGGAAGCGCCTCATCCCCCCGACCTTAACGGTGAGGTCCATCGAGGCGGACTCGGTGCGCACGCTGTCTATCTTGAGCGAGGCCAGCCACTTCTTTATCTCCCGGGAGGACCTGTAGATCTCGTTCCATTTAGCGGCCGGGTCCTTTTCGTCCAGGAAGCAGGCTTTGATTATCTGTCCCGCGTATTCCCGCACCGACAGACGGGCCTGACGGGCCAGTTCGGCGGTGGGGAAGGTGCAGAGGGTCCAACCGAACCGGCCCTTCTCCTCGTTCCCGGTCATTATATCCCGGAGGGTCTTGCGCGCCACCGCCACCTCGGACTGCCGGGAAGGGTCTATATCCTTTAGATGGGTGAGGGAGGCCGGCGCGTGGATATAGATATTGCCGTTGACCGAGCCGTAGAACTCCCTGTCCCCGGCGGCGATGAAAGCGCGCTGTTTTTTGTCCGAATACGCGTAGAAGTCCCTTTCCAGGCCGGGGGTGGCGCCGAAACGGAACACCACGTTATAACCGGCCCTAACGAGCTTGCGGTTGACAGCTTCGCCGAGCTCTCGTCCCTCCAGGTCGCAGCGCAGCAGGACCACGTCGTATTTCCTGAACCCGGGCCGCGCCGTAGTGAGCCCCCACAAGAGCGCGTCCGCGTATTTTTCAAGCTGAACCTGCGAGAGAACTCCCATGACCGCCTCCTTGTCCGCGGAACGGACGGCCCCGCCGCCGCCGCGATTCACAGCCTTATCCTGTGGTCCAGGACTTTCCTGATCTTTCCGGTGCGGGCGACGCGCTCTATGGCGCCGGGTCCCAGCACTTCTATATCAGGAGCGTCCAGCCATCCCATCCTCACGCTTTCCATAAGGTCCGAGCAGCAGTTCCCGATCTCGGCCATAAGCAGCCCGCCCAGCCGCGAACGGACGGCCGCGGGAAGCGGACTCCGAGGGCCGGCCTCGACCCTGATCTTAAGCGCGTCCTTATGCCCTTTCCTGCCGATCACGATCTGGAAATTGAAGCTTAAACCAGGCACCCTGCCGATAGCGTCCTGGATATCGTTCACGAAGAGATGGGCGCCGCCCACGTGGATGCGGTCGTCGCAGCGCCCCAGTATCTCGAAGAGCGGTTCTTTCCGGCCGCAGCCGCACCGTCCGTCCACCCAGCGGCCGAGGTCCCCCACCCTATAACGGATTATCGGCATCATGCGCTTGTTCAGGCAGGTCACCACCAGTTCGCCCACGGAGCCGCGCTGGACCGGCTTCCTCGTCTCCGGGTCCACGAACTCGATGTACTGGCTGGAGGAGAAAAGATGGTGAACGCCCATGGAGCATTTTTCGCACTGGAAACCGACGACCCCGGCGTCGGCCGTGGCGTACCCGGCGGAACGGACCGCCGCGCCTGGGAACACCCGTCTGAAATAGCGCGCCATTTCCTCTCCGACGTATTCCCCGCCGTAGAAGATCTTGCCGACGCGCAGACCGCGACGGCCCCTGCCGGGCCCCACGTGCTCCGCGAGTTTCGCGATGAAAGAAGGCAGGCCGATAAGGGCCGTAACCTTGAAATCGCGCAGGTAGTTTACGATGTTCTCCATGGGCAGGCCGCTGCCCACCGGAACGGAGATGGCCTTGGTGTTGGCTATGGCCTTCTCTACGGAAAGCCAGCTGGACCAGAGGTTCCCGGCCACGAAAAGGTTGGCTATCACGTCATCCGCGCCCAGCCCGCCCGCCTCGAGGGCGGAAGCGACCGCGCGGCAGGTGTGCTCGTATTCGTGCTGGTCATAGAAAACGTACTTCGGCTGGCCGGTGGAACCGCCGCTGGCGAAATAGATCCCGCGCTGCGCCTTGGAGGTCAGAAGGTCGGTGCTGTCCGGAGGAGTGTTCTCGAGCACATGCTCCTTCTGCAGGAACGGCACCCTGTGAAAATCCTCCAGGGACGATACGCGGCCGACGCCGGAAAGATGCCGGCGGTAGAAAGGGCTCCTGGCCCTGGCATGCCCGACCATTTCTATCAGCCTGTCCAGCGGGCCCGGCCTGCCCTCTATCCCTATCCAGTTCACGAGGGACATCATGGGGAAGATCCCGTCGTGCGGGGAGCCGTTGGCCCCTTCCAGCATTTTCCCCAGACGGGTGACCCGGGCCACGCCGGAATCACAGAGCGCCTCCAGCACTTTCTTGCGCTCGACTATGTTCCCGGCTACCCCCACCGTCTGAAGGAAAGTCCTGAAAGGAGCGACGTTCCGCTTCACTTCATCCAGGGACGCCGCGCATTTGACGTACAGCACCCTGTTCAGCGGCGAAACCCGGTAGACCGGGTCCTTCTCCCAGATGACGGTCCAGTCGGTGCTGGGGAACGAAGACGCCGTTTCGGCCGCCCCGAGCGCCTCGTCCGCTTTGGCCAGCTGACGCGCCCTGGTGATCTCCGTTTTTTCGTCGAAGGTAAGCGAGCCCTGCGGCAGTTCGCGCTGGAAGCGCGGGAACGCCTTTTTCGCCGCGGCCAGGAAAGCCCTCATCCGGCCGGCGGCTTTCTTCCGGTCCGGACAGATGAAATAGAGCGTATGCAGCGAAGAGCAGGCGGCCTGGTCCCAGAGCCCGGCGTCCAGGGCGGCCTTTTCGGCCACGCCCGCGAAGCCTTCGGTCTCCAGGGCGCTTTCAAAGACTATGCCCATGCTGGTCTTGGGACCGAACCCCTCCACCCTTACGCGCGCCGGCGCCATGCGCCGGTAGGAAGCGACGGCCTCGGCCCCGCCCCAGACGAAGACGGCGTCCGTATGTTCCAGCACGGCCGACTCCAGTTCCGGGGTCCCGCCTTTCCAGTTCAGCACCGCGACAGTGGAGGCTATATCGCCTTTTTTATCCGCCTCCTTAAGAGCGGCCATGAAAATATTAGCGAACCGAGAACCGGAAGAGGAGAGCTTCACTATATTCACGTTCTTCGTCAGTATGCCGCTGACCAGCGAATCGATGACCCCGAGGAAGACATTGCCGGCTCCGACGTGCAGCACCACTCCTCTTGGAGCGGCGCGCAGCAGCCCGTCGTAGCCCCGGCGCTCCACGGACGTTTCCATCGCGTACGGGAGGAAGAGCTCCATGCTCATGCGTTCCTGCAGGGGACGCCTGTCCAGGAGCGCGGGCAGGACGTCCAGGCTTTTTTCGGTCACCGGCGCCGAGAAAGAGACGGCGGAGGAGAGATGTTCGAGGGCCGCCCGGCGGTAAGGAGAACGTCTGTCGGAGAACATGCCGCCGACCCTGGAGAGAGTGTCCAGTATATAATCCCGGTCCATGCCTCTGGCCAGGGCCTTCTTCCCTGCCGCCTTCGCGCCTATGGCCGCGAGCCCGGCCGGGGTCCAGTCCGTTCTGTCCAGCGCCCGTCCAAAAAGATACGTGTCGTGGATCCTGATCTTCATAACATGGCCGCGGCGGAGACCGCGCACCCCTTCAGTTTGCCTATACCGGCGCGGCCTTTAAGCACAAGCACGTCCCCCCCTATACCGCACCTGCAGCCTTTCTCCACCCGGCCCCTGTCCGCGGACAGGAGCGAAAGAGAGGGATAACTGGTCAGGTACGGGGTAATGAACTGCAGAAGGCCGTCCTTTCCGTAACCCAGGGCCTCCAGGGAACCGGGGTCCCTGGCTATCACCCTGCCGTAGTTGGGGATATGGAAATTACCCAGAGGACAGTCCACGTAGGGAACGCCGTGTTCCACCATACCGAACAGATCGCGCACCCTGTCGGCCGTTATGCCCAGCCCTCGGGCCAGAACGCCGCGGTAAATCTTCTTGTCCATGGCCTCGTCCGCCAGCGTTTTCCAGCCCCCGCCGGTGATAACGCTGGACCCGGGATCAAGCCTGGCCGGACGGCCGTAGCGCCGTTCGAACTCCACGGTCAGCTTGAGCGCGAAAGCGGGGAATCCTATAAGGCGCGTCAGCCGCCCCGTCTCCTCGGCCCTCCTGAGCCGCTCGACCGCCCCTTCCATATCGAAATAAAAGTCCTTCTTCTCCCGGCTCCAGCGGAAGGTGTAGAAGACCGAACCCTTGCCTGTGAAGCCGGTCAGCAGTTCGTCCGTCCAGGCCGTGCCAAGGTCGTCCGCCGCGGCCGGATCGTAAGTGAAGCATATGTAGTCGTGTTCCCGCTCGTCGGTAAGCCCGAGACCCTCGAAAACCTTCCACGCCATTCTCCTGACCCGCGTCAGCGACCCCTGGTCCAGCTGTATGCGGCTTCTCTGGCCGGTGGTCCCGCTGGATTTAAGCTCGAGGACTATTTCAGACGCCGGCAGGGTGGTCAGGTCCCTTTCTTTCAGCGCGGAAACGAAAACGAAAGGTATCCGGGGAATATCGGCCTCGGTCCTTACGGAGGCCGGTGAAAAGCCGTCCAGCCTGAAGTAATTCCTCAGGAAGGCCGAACGCCGGGCCTGGAAACCGAGGGCGGCGCGCATCGCGCCGCAGAAAAGGGCGGACGGCCCCGGACCGAACCTGAATGGAGGCGCTTCGATAAGCTTCTCAAGAGGGGACCCGTCCTTGAGCGGTTCATGGAACGGAGGGGGCGCGGACCGGCGGAGGGACGGCCGAGCAGTCTCCGCCCCTCCCGGCCGTCCGGCCGACACGCAGCCTCTCCGTTTAGCCATGTTCAATCGTTCCTGAAAGCCGATTCTATGTAATATTCCCGCCAGAGCTTCAGATATTCTCCGAGATAGTCCTTGTAGAGCGAAGCCAGCTTAACGTTCCTGAAGTCCAGCACCTCGAAGGTTCTTGAGAATATCACGCAGTCCCGACGGCGGTTCCCGGACCTTTGCAGGCAGGGGAAATAAGCGCTCGGTATATAACGGGCCTCCATGGCCTCCCGCTGCAGCGCGGGAGTATAGGCGTCCAGGATAAGCTCGATGTAGGCCATGTTCATGTCGTTTATCTTGCGGGCGACGCTCTCCAGAACTACGGTCGCGTCCTGTTCGCTGGTCACGCCTCCCACAATGGCGCTGTACTTGTCCTTCTGGCTGTAGCTCAGGTACACTTCGGTGGACTGGTCCGGGGTAATGAACAGGAGGTTCGGCTCATGAAAAGGCATGTACGAGTGCTCGAAGAAACCGTTGCATTTGAGGTTCTTGAACCGGTTCCGTATGAAGGCGGGGGCGGTGATCGTCTCCATGGGCAGAAGCGGTATGGAGTGCGGATTACCCTGATAGCGCCCGCGCACCTCCTCTATCACCGGAGGTTCCAGGCCGAGCTGCCGGCGCGCGAGCTCGTAGAAAGGCGCCGCCTCGGGTATCAGTTTCGGTTCCGTTTCCCTCTTCTTCAGGGACTCGCCGGTAAAGAACGCCGTCAGGCAGTGGGTCTCGTTCTCGCTGACCTTGTGAGTGTTCGGGAAGATGCCGAGCTTTACGAAGCCCAATTTCTCCGTCAGTTTCTGGGGCGCGTAGCTGGCGGTACGGATGGTGGCGTAAACCACGTCCACCGGTCCGCCGGTCCGGGTTATGTCTTCCAGCACCAGTTCCATCATGGTATGCGCGAGGTCCAGTTTCCTGAATTCGCTGGAGACCACGGCGCCGAAAGCTTTGGATATGCGGTCCGAACCGTCCAGAGAGTAAACCAGACTCCCTATGATACGGCCCTCGCATTCCGCGACCATCCAGTAATAGCTGTCGTTCTCTATGGCGTACCGCATCTTTTCCCTGTCGGTGACCAGCGAGATCGAATAGCTCCCGCCGTACACCTCTCCGTACAGGATCTGAATGCGGCGCATATCCTGCGTTCTGGCGAAACGCACCGTTATATCCGGCTTGCCGGCCAGGCCCTTCAGCGTCTTCTCTATCTTTCTCCGCGCCATAATTCTCCCGTCCCGCCCGAAAACAGGTATTATAATATAGTAAAATACGAAAGTCTTTGCAGTAGGCGGCGCCGGGGACGGACCGCCTTAAGGCCGGATACCATGGAACGTTCACGAACGCTTATAGCGGCGGCTCTCCTGTTCTCCTGCGGCTGCGCTTCTTTCAACTCAGGGGACATAAGGACATCCGGAGAGGAAAAACGGCGCATGACCTCCGGCAGGGAAGCCGGACCGGCCGCGGAGATCCGGGTCGTATGGAACAATTTCCCCTACAAAAGCGCCATGGACTCCATAGGCGAGGGGCGGGTCCAGCCGCAGCCCCCCAGCCAGATACCGGTCCCGCCGGAAGATACGGCCTGGCTGCGGGAACGGGCCGCCGAGATATACGGAAAAGCCGGACTTTACGACGCTCACAACGGCAGCGGGACCATCACCATATCCGTCACCTCGTACGGGCGCTGGACCTATGGCGAATTGTTCAGGTCTTTTCTGGTGGATACCGGCTGGATAATGATAATTCCCGCCAGCCTGCGGACCAACTACCGTCTTACCGCCGAATACCGCGGTCCCTCCGGGACGGCCGCCGCGGAAACCGCGGGGCGGAACAAGACGACGTTCCACGCCCTGCTCTTCCCCCTTTACCCTTTCCTGCCTCCCGGGTCCGCGGAGCGCTCTCTGCTCAAGAAAATGCTCTGGCGGTCCGCATCCGACATCTATACGAAAGCGTCGCGTAACGGAGCGGCGGCCAGATAGGCCTCACTCGGTCTTATTTCCGGCCGTGCCGGCGCCCTGTTCAACCGCTGCCGGCTGCAGGTCCGCGGGCTTCCCTTCTTCCGGAACGCTCTTCTTGTCGGCGGCCGCCTCTCCGGGAGCGGACCCCTCCGCCGGCAGTTTGCCGAGGGCCTCTTTGGCGTCCGAAGCGTAGAAACTTTCCGGATAGTCCTTAAGGAACTTCTCTATCGCCGCCCGTCCCTCTGCGGACCGCCCGTCGACGACAAGCTGGACCGCGGCGGTCAGGGCCTCTTTTTCCTCCGCCAGTTTCTTTCTGGCTTCCTCGGAAACGCCCCCCTTCCAGTACAGGGCCTCCGCGTCGGAACCCTGCTTGGCCCCGCGCACCGCGGCGACGGCGGAAACGCGGGTCTTGGACTCGAATTTCTTCTGGACCTTGGACTTCAGTCCCTTCAGCAGATTGTCGTAATAATCCTTCCAGCCGGACCCTTCGGCGGCGCCCGCCGTACCGAGCGCGGACAGCAGCAGTATGCCAACGAGCAGTTTGCGCATATGATCCCCCCTCCTATTTAAGGAGCTTATCCCCTATGTTCTTGGTCTCAGGGGCCAGCCTGGCCGCCCTGTCGGCGAACGTTCTCACGTCCTCTTTCCTGCCCAGCTTCGCTGAAGCGCGGGCCGCGTTCAGCCAGACGTCCGCGTCGTAAGGGTCGGCTTTGGAGGCCTTCAGATAGAATTCCTTCGCCTCCTGGTACTTGCCCGCCTTGAAGCGCAGGTTGCCCAGGTTATTGAGCGCGGCGGCGTTGCCGGGGTCCTTCGCCAGCACCCTTTCGAAATACTTATCGGCCTCGGAGCTCTCGTCGTACTGCGCCGACAGGATGCCCAGGTTTATGTTGGCGTCCGCGTTCTCCGGGTCCTCCAGGAGGACCTGGCCGTAGTATTTCTTCAGGTATTCGTAACGCGCCTTGTGAAGGGCGGCGAGCGCGGCCTTCACCCTCTCCCCGTACTTTACCTTGTCGGGATTGACCTCGGAGTCCGACTCGGGCAGGGTCACCGGCTCGAATTCAGCCCAGGCTTTCCTCACGTCCACCGTACGCGCTTCAGCGGACATGCTCCTGAAGAGGTCGGCCTCGTGCTTGATGGAGTCATAGAAATCCTTCCCCACCATCGTGGTCTCCACCCCGACCCAGTAAGTGCCCTCGTACTTTATGAGATATTCCTCCGGGATGCCGACCTCCCTTGCGTCGGTGGCGCCGGTATCGAACATCAGGGCTATATGGGCGGGATAATCCAGTATGACCGTGTGCAGGCCTGAAGCCTCGAACATCGAGGCGAACAGGGCGGTCAGATCGTCGCAATCCCCGCTGCGCAGTTTCAGGGTGTTCCTCGGGAACTGCACGGTATCGGTCAGGAATTCCTTGGACGACTTCTTGACCGAATAAGGACTGACCGGGTCCGGCAGATAGGCCAGCCCCGATTCCCCCAGCCCTTCCCAGATCATGAGGCCGGCCAGCAGGTCCCCGTTCAGCAGTGGATATTCTTCCTGATACCTGCCCTTTTCGTTCAGGACGAACCTGCTGAGAGCGAACACGGGCGTATCCTTGGGAGTTATGAAGTTGGCGATCCTGTCGGCCTTGTCCCAGATGACGGCGTTCTTGGAGAGGACCTTCACCGGACGGTTGAGGGTGAAAGTCTTCTCGGCCCCTTCCTGATAATACGTCATCGTGAGCTGGCACTGTATCGGAGTGTCCTCGTTGATATTGAGTATCCGGTTGTTCAGCGTAGCCATAAGGTCGACTTCCGCCCTGGACCTGGGGGCTATCTCCCTGACGATGGTATCGGAAGGGAAGTCCATGAAATCCTTCAGGAGGAAAGAGACCTTGACGTTGCTGAAGGG